>DATCLI010000282.1:0-2876 GCA_036563955.1 Clostridia bacterium
GTATTAAAGCTTGAATGTGCTCAAGCAAAGATATTAAATTATTGCAGGGGGGTTGCATATGAATAACGGCTCAACAAGAAGTTCAGAAGAAGTTAGCTTGAAATCGGTAAAAATTACCGATAGTTTCTGGTCTGAATATCAGAAGCTTGTAAAGGAAGTTGTATTACCATACCAATGGGAGGTTATGAATGATAGGGTACCCGAAGCCGAGCCCAGCCATGTAATAAAAAATCTTAGAATAGCAGCGGGTTTAGAGGATGGACAGTTTTATGGATTTTTCTTTCAAGATACCGATTTGGCCAAATGGTTGGAAGCGGTTGCTTACATACTCCAGATTTATCCCGATCCGGAGCTGGAAAAGCTTGCGGATAATGCAATTGATCTGGTTGAAAAAGCCCAACAGCCGGATGGATACCTTAATACATATTTTACGATAAAGAAAAAGGGAAAGCGCTGGACCAATTTATATGAATGCCACGAGTTATATACAGCCGGTCATTTTATCGAGGCCGGTGTCGCTTACTATCGGGCTACCGGAAAGCGTAAGCTGCTGGATATTGTATGCAGGTTCGCCGATTACATTGATACGGTATTTGGATCTGAACCGGGTAAACTGAAAGCTTACGACGGGCACCAGGAAATTGAGCTTGCGCTTGTCAAATTATATAAAATTACAGGTGAAAAACGATATTTGGAGCTAAGCAAATTCTTTCTGGATGAACGCGGAAAAGAGCCATTTTATTTTGAAATAGAGTGGGAAAAGAGAGGAAAAGTATCAGAATGGGATAATAGCACTAATGAAAAATATTCTCCAAGTCAAAACCGTCAATATAATCAGACTCACTTGCCGGTAAGGGAACAGAAAGAGGCTGTTGGTCATGCCGTCCGGTTGCTTTATATGCTTACGGGGATGGCGGATGCAGCAAAGGAATATAATGATAAAAGCCTGCTTAAGGCATGCCGTAATTTATGGGAAAATATTGTTACGCGGCAGATGTATATTACAGGCGGGATTGGCTCCACATCAATAGGTGAGGCGTTTACCTTCGATTATGATCTTCCGAATGATACAATATATGCCGAAACCTGTGCATCCATCGGCCTTATCACATTTGCTCACAGAATGCTTCAAATAGAGAATAAAAGCATATATGCCGATGTTATTGAAAAGGCATTATATAACATAATTATTGGTTCCATGGCCAGGGACGGGAAACATTATTTCTATGTAAACCCACTCGAGGTTTTTCCGGAAGCCAGTGAAAAAAATCCGGTAAAACGGCATGTAAAACCAGGAAGACAAAAATGGTACAGTTGTGCATGCTGTCCTCCTAATCTGGCAAGGCTAATCGGTTCGCTGGGACTGTACATATTTACGAAAAATAGTGACACTCTGTTTATACATCAGTACGCAGCGTGTAAGGCCGAACTTGAAGTTGCGGGCTCAAAAATAAAAGTTGTTCAGGAATCTGCTTATCCCTGGAATGGTGAAATAAAAATTGAAATCGTATCAGATGTACAAAAGGAATTCAATATTGCTTTAAGAATACCCGGCTGGTGCAGAAAGTACAGTGTTGAGCTAAATGGTAATAGACTGGAAACAGATAATTTAGTGAAAGAAGGGTATTTATACATTCGAAACGTATGGAACGGGAATGATCAGATACACTTGACTCTGGATATGCCGGTAGAAATGATGGAAGCCAATCCGCTGGTGCGCGCAAATGCTGGAAAAGTCGCTCTGCAGAGAGGCCCGGTAGTATATTGTATTGAGGAAGAAGATAACGGCGATAACCTTTCGGCTCTTTCCATATTGACAGAACCCGAAGTCGATTATGATCCGGAACTGTTTGGAGGCATATATACAATAAAAACCAAAGGCTGCCGGAAATTGAACGACGGGTGGGAAAATAAGCTGTATAAACCGGTTGGAAGCAAATATATACCTGTTGATATAAAAGCAATTCCATATTATTTATGGGGAAACCGGACACCTGGGGAAATGGCGGTCTGGATAAGAAGAGCGGGTAATGAAATTGATTGGTAATACGCTGTATTTATCCGTTATAGAAGCATAAGTATCACCATACTGATTGCCTGTTTTGTGTTTATTAAGCGCAAAAATGATATTTAAAAAAAGGAGCCTGAAAGAAGCGTTCACTTAGGGATTTACGAAACAAGTGAATTTTAACCGACTCTCTTCAAGCGGAGACTTGAAAGAAAAGACTGCACCGAAGGATAAAACCTTTAGTGCAGTCTTTGTTTTACTGTTTATGACAATGATGATGAACTGTTCACCTTAAAGACGGAACTGGGATTCTGGCATTAGAAAACTAAAATAGAAACTCCTCATCACGATTTTAGAAATTAGTGGTGAGGAGTTAATTATTATTTAAGCTATGCATGTATCGGAGTTTTCAACAAAGAAGTACCTTATTCCTCACATTCATCATGATGCTGATGTTCATGACAAACGGAACCAGTAGATTTAAGGGAGCCCTGCAAGTACGCTTTTACTGCTGCTTTAGCATCACCTTTTGCTCCTACAACAACTTCAACATTTCTTTCATTAAAAATCTCAACCGCGCCTCCGCCCATACCACCGCTGATGATGACATTTACACCGCGATCAGCAAGAAAGTTAGGTAAGAATCCAGGCCTATGCCCGGGGTTAGCAACGGTTTCGCTTTTGATGATTTGATTATTTTCAGTATCAAAAATCATGAAACCTTCGCAATGTCCAAAGTGCTCAGTCACCATTCCATTTTCGCTTGCTACTGCAATTTTCAGCATTTTAGTTTTCCTCCATTTTTTCTAAGATTTTTGCAACCGGCTCAAACCAATTGCCATCGAAAAGCTCTATCATACGCTTATCA
>DATCLI010000283.1:0-7453 GCA_036563955.1 Clostridia bacterium
AATGAATAGTGTGTTAAAATAATGGAAGTTTCTATATCCGGATGCTTTTTTTTTATATGCGATGCAGATAAAACATATAAATATACAATAACATGTTTTGGAGGGTTTTTATGCTTATAATTAACGCTAAAATCGTTTCAATGTCCGACAGACCGGAACAGCCTGACGGTTCAACAAATATTGTCTCATTTGAAAACGGGTATATATATATTGAAAATAAAGTCATTAAAGCGATAGGTCCGATGGAAAATTGCCCGGACGATACGGATATAATTGATGCGAAAGGCAGATACGTAATGCCGGGTTTTGTAGATGCGCATACACATATTGGACTTTTTGAAGATTCGGTCGGTTTTGAAGGAGATGACGGAAATGAAACAACAGATCCCGTTACTCCGCAACTACGAGCTATTGATGGTATATATCATGCCGACCGGTCGTTCGATGAAGCGAGACAATGGGGAGTAACGACTGTCGTTTGCGGACCCGGAAGCTCAAATGTTATTTGCGGCCAGTTTGCGGCGTTAAAGACATATGGTCGTTCGGTGGACGAAATGGTTTTCAGGCAGCCCTGCGCGCTTAAGGTTGCTTTTGGAGAAAATCCCAAGTCAGTTCACCATGAAAAGAGCCGGACACCAAGTACTCGCATGACTACTGCGGCAATTTTGCGTGAGCAGCTTTACAAGGCGAAAGAGTATATGGATAACTGGGAAGAATATAGAAAAAACCCGGACGAGAATGATAAACCGGAATTTGATATAAGGCTTGAAGCGCTTATACCTGTGCTGAAACGTGAACTGATTATGAAGGTTCATGCGCACAGGGCGGATGATATTCTTACGGCACTCCGTATTGCCGAGGAATTTAATCTGGATATTACAATAGATCACTGTACCGAAGGCTATATGATTGCCGACATACTAAAGCAGAAAAATGTTAAGGTGATTTTAGGTCCGCTGCTGACCGACAGATCGAAAATTGAACTGAGAAATCAGAGCATTGAGGCTCCGGGTATCCTTTCCAGGGAAGGAATTCCGGTTGCGATTATGACAGATCATCCATGCGTGCCGATACAGCATTTATTGCTGTCCGCTTCTGTCGCGGTCAGGGAGGGCATGGCCGAAGAGGATGCGCTTAAGGCGATAACTATAAATGCCGCAAAAGCTGCGGGGATTGATGACAGGGTCGGAAGCCTTGAGCCGGGAAAGGACGCTGATATTGTTATATTCAGCGGGTATCCGTTCGATTACAAAACAAAAGTGGATATGACAATAATAAACGGCAAATCTGTGTACCGGCGTATGCAGGCTGAGGAGTGAAAACAATGAACCCGATTGCAAGGTTTTATAAAAAAACAATAGAAAACGTGTTCACACATCTTAATAAAGTTGCAAAACCAGGTTCCATTGTCTTTCTCGGGGATTCTATAACCGACTTTTTCCGTGTGAACGAATTTTTTCCCGGAGCATACGTAATAAACCGGGGTATAAGCTGGGACACAACAGACGGAGTGCTGAGACGTCTTCACGAAAGCGTTTACGAATTATCCCCGTCAAAAGTCTTTTTATTGATAGGGACAAATGACCTTGGCGACGAAAAGCCTGCGGAATATATTTCCGGTAATATAAGAAAAATTATTTCGGAAATCAGGCAAAACTGCCCGCAGACTAAAATATATCTGGAGTCGGTATATCCGGTTTCGTTATCAAAAGATAAGAAAATAAAAAAAATCATTGTCGGGAAAAGAAACAATACCGATATATCAAGGCTGAATGACGAGCTCAGAAATATAGCTGACGAAATGGGAATAACATATATCGATGTTTACAGCCATCTTGTTGACGAAAACGGGAATATCAAAACCGAATACACGGTGGAAGGGCTTCACCTTACGATTCAAGGATATGAAGTTGTTGCCGAGGTTTTGCGCCCTTATGTCTTCGACTCGGACTGCACTCCGTAATCATTAAGCAATTTCTTCCCTGTTTATAAAGAAGGGTGGTGCTTTAAATGAATGAAAGTTATTGCCTTGTTCTTGCCGGAGGAGGAACGAGAGGCGCATATCAGCTGGGAGCGTGGAATGCATTAAAGGAAACAGGCATTTCCATAAGTGCGATTGCGGGAACATCGATAGGTGCTATAAACGCTGCATTCATGATCCAGGATAATACCGAAAAAATGGAACAGCTCTATTATAATACCGATATTGACGATGTAATGGACGCCAATATAGATATGAAAAAAAATAAAAGCCTGTTCAGCATTTCCAACATTGTTAAAGCAGCCAGGGACTATGTCCGGCATAAAGGCTTCAGTAACGAACCACTTCGCAGGCTGCTTGAAAATAATCTTGATCTCGAAAAGATATACGCATCCGATATCGATTTTGGTCTTGTAACGTACTCGATAAAGGATCATAAACCATTGGAATTATTGAAAAGGGACATAAAAAGAGAGGAATTTATCCAGTATCTGCTGGCATCCGCCTGCTTCCCTATATACAAGGCACAGAAAATAGGCGAAAATGTTTTTTTTGACGGGGGCTTGTATGACAATTTGCCGATAAATATGATGATTAAAGAAAATTATAAGCGGTTTATAGTGATAGACAGTTCAGCAATCGGAATGAGAAGGGGATTAATAAGCAAGGACGTTTATATAAAGTTTATCCGTCCATCGGATTCTCTCGGCGGAACTTTTGAGTTTGATAAGGAAAAAATCAGAAAAAATATCCTGCTCGGTTATCTTGACACGCTTAAAGCTTTCTCCAGGCTGCAGGGACATAGATATTACTTTAAAACCGATGATTTCAATGAAATTTTAACTAAATTTAACCTGCAGACTATTGCGGGTTTTGAATTCGCTGCAAAAGTTTACGGTATGGATCAATATAAAATATACAATTCCGATGACTTTTTCGGCGAGCTTTTAAACAGGCATCATGAAGCGACCGAAAGGTACAGCAGGATTAAAAAAGTTTCCGGTATTACAGCGGTGATAAAGGAATATGAAAGCATCAAGGATCTCTTGCATAAGGATCTGATTCTTTGTTTTTTTATCGACAAGATATCCGATGAACCACTTTTCAGTGCTTTTGGAGACAATATACCGTTTTCGGACTATATAGCGGCAGGACGCGCGCTTATCGAACTTGAAAACCAGGGGTATTAGTGTGCCGAATCACCCGCTGCTTTTCTGGGTGAATAGCACAGTAATTAGAGGAACTATTGTACAATAAAAGGAAACTATAGCGAAATGAAGCTTAGAGATGTACAGTCAGAGCGAGGATAAGCAAGTCGACTGTCTGAGCAAAAATGCTTCATGCAAAAATATTTAAAAGCATTTTTGCGAGTTTCGACTTGCCCGAGCTGAACTGTACAGCTCTTGCAAATGAAGCTCCTTGTTTCCGTTATTGTGCAATAGTTCGCCGAACACTATTACCGCGGGTCCTGCTTAGCGGGTCGAGACATTGCTGCCGCGTTCCGGCAGGTACGCGGCTCTGGTTCAGCGGGTCGAGACATTGCTGCCGCGTTCCGGCAGGTACGCGGCTCTGGTTCAGGTGTTTCGTTTCCTTGTGCGACAAAGCGATGTTAGAGAATTGAATGCAGACTCCGGATGCTGTATAATAAAAGAACAAAATGGTAATAGCCGGGTATATTTAAACGAGTGCCAGGGGACAGGATATGATGTTAAAAAAGCGTATTTTTATGCTGTTGTTCATTTTAATATCCTTGTTGGCAGCGTCCTGCAAATTCACTGCCGGTGAAGATACATATTATATAAGCCGGGAAAGAGAAAACGAAGCGGATAAAATTACGCTGCGCTTTATCAGCAGTTGGGGCGGGGTCGATTCAAAAGCAGAAACGCTGCAAAGCCTGTTCGTCAAGTATACAAACGAGAACCGGAATATAGAAATAATAAATGAATCGTTGTTTGGAGAAGATTTCCTGCCGAAAATAAAAACGGATTTTGCGTCGGGCAACAGCCCGGATGTTTTCGGGTTATGGCCCGGGTCGGATATACGAGCCCTTATAAGGGCGGAAAAAGTAGCGGATTTAACAGGTTTAATGAATGAAAACCCCGAATGGAAAAACAGTTTTAAAAGCAGCATGTGGATGTATACGACTTATAATGAAAAAATTTACGGGCTTCCTTTTGAAACGATATTTGAAGTGCTCTTTATTAATAAAAACCTTTTTGAGCAGTATAATGCGCCCATTCCCGAAACATATGACGACTTAAAGAATGCCGTCGGCATTTTCAGGAAGAACGGCATTATTCCCATTGCATATAATTCGCTTGCCGAAGGGACATATTTGTATCAAAACATACTTGCCATTCTGGCAGGAAAGGAGATGGTCGAAAACCCTTCGATAAATGAAGCGGCAGAATACTTTAAAAAAGCAATGGAATGCATGCGTGAACTGTATAAAATGGGAGCTTTCCCGGAGGAATGTTTTACATTGACGAACCATGAAAGGAACCAGCTGTTTCAGCAGAAAAAAGCGGCAATGATTGTTCAGGGCTCATGGTTCATAGGAAATTTCAAAGACACCGATGAATCCGTGGATATTATACATTTCCCGTATATTGAGGGAGGGAAAGCCCCTCTGCGCACGATGATCTACGGCATTGGAAACGGATGCTTTCATATAAGCAGTGAGGCTTATAATTCAGACAAAAGAGAGGCTTGCATTGATCTTTTAAAAATGCTGACGTCAAAGGAAACAGCGGCTGTTTTTGCCGAACAGACAGGAATGATCAGCACTGTTGATATCAGAGACTACAGAATTAATTACAACAGGCTTACGAGAAAAGGGCAGCTTCTTATAAATAACAGCCGCCAGTTTGTCGGCCCTCCGGACAGTTTTGTTGATAGGACCGTTTGGGAAGAGGTCATAGCAGCGGATATGCCGTATATGCTCGAAGGTGAAATGAAAATCGATGAGCTGTGGGATAAGGCCGTTGCTGCGGGTTTGCTTGCCCAATAATATTGGCATGTTATTCATTGAAATCAGAAACTGCACATCTTTACCGGTAAATCCACATAAGCTGATTTTCAGTGATTCAATTAAAATAAATAGGGTTAGCTGCTGAAATCTTTATTACAGGAAGGCCGGCAGGCGCGATGAAGAATAAAATATTAAAATTTTATAAGGATTTGTCAATCAAGAAAAAACTATTACTGGCTTTTTACATCCAGATTATCATTCCGATGATTTTTATGGGTTTTTTAAGTTACCGCAGCTCAGAAGAAACGGTAAAGCGGATTTCAATGAATTATGCGCAGGATATGCTTCAAATGATTGAACTCAGATTCCAGGATTTTATAAATAACCTGAATGTAATCTCCCAGGATCTTTTGTATGATAAAAAGATATACAATATATTAAACCAGGAAAGAGGAATAAATCCGCTTATAGATTATGAGGCGGAAAATGAAATAACCAACACTATTAAAAAGATCGTCTTATCGAGGCCCGAAGTCCAATCCATTGCCATAATAAGCAATAAGGGAAAGTTTTACTATGCCGACGATAATTCCAGAAGCTCCAGCATCAGAACCATACTTCCATATGCCGATGTACTGAAAAAAGCCAGGCAGCATGAAGGAAAAGCGACGTGGTATACCGATAGTATAAACGGAAGCGTCAATTACATATACCTTGTCCGCACCATCTACAACCAGGATGATTTCAGTGAGATCGGGCTTCAGGTTATTCTCGTAAAAAAGGAATTTCTGGAAACGGTTTATAAAGGTCTTACGAAAAGCATGCAGAATATAGTAATTGTCTCAGAAAATAACGAACTTATCGCAAGCAGAAACAGTGAGGATTGGTTTATCAAGTCAGACACGCTGAAAAACCTGAAGAATGAGCGGGACAGCCAAATTGACAGCGACTTGAAGGCTATGGTTTCACACACGACTATAAGCGATACCAACTGGAAGGTAATAACATATATCCCTTTGAGCGAACTTTTTCGCGATGCAAATGCTCTCGGCAGGAAGATTATTATTTTATCAATTATCACAGTACTAATTTTATCCATGTTTAACCTTGCCATCGCAATGGGTTTTATTAATCCCATCAACCGGCTCGTAAGGGGAATGAAAATGGTTCAGAAGGATAACAGAATTGTTTATATTGATGATGAACGCAATGATGAAATCGGTTTTTTAAACCAGACATTCAATGAAATGTCACGGGAGATAAACCATCTCGTCACATGGGTTTACCGTGAACAGATAACGAGGAAGGAGGCCGAACTGAAAGCTTTGCAGTCGCAGATAAACCCGCATTTTCTTTTTAATACGCTCGAATCGATAAATTGGATGGCGCAGCTCAATAATGTGCCTGAAATCAGCAAAATTGTTACCGATTTGTCCGACTTAATGGAAGCGAGTATTGGCAGGGATGACCGATTAATTACGGTAGAGGAAGAGTTCAGGTATTCGGACAAATACATTTCCCTGCTGAAAGCACGGTTCGAAGATAAAATAGAATTTGAAAAGGAAATTTTAGACGGCGCCGGAGAGGTTAAAATCCCGCGGCTTTTAATACAGCCTCTCGTTGAGAATGCGGTTTATCACGGGATTGAAAGGCTTCGGGGTAAAGGCAGAATATCACTTAAGGCATTTATTGAAGGCGATATGCTCGTCATTATTGTTATGGATTCAGGCCCGGGCATAGACGGGACTGAATTGTCCGCTCTTAACAGGATGCTGTCAATGGATAACGATTCGTATTTTAAAGCACTTGGCAGCAAACGCCGCAAAAGCATAGGGATAGAAAATGTGAACAGGAGAATCAAACTGTTTTATGGGGATAAATACGGGTTGAAAATTGAAAGCGAACAGGGAAGCTTCACAAGAGTTATAGTAAACATACCGATAAACTGGGAGAAGCCTGCGGAGGGATATTATGTTCAAGGTTATAATAATTGATGATGAGCCAATAATACGCAAAGGATTAAAAAACATAATAAACTGGAAGCAGTTCGGCTGCACCGTATGTGCTGAAGCTTCGGACGGCGAAGAAGGCAAACACCTTATTGAGGTCCATCACCCCGATATCCTGATTACCGATATCCGCATGCCTGAAATGGACGGGCTGAATATGATACGTGATGTTAAAAGCTGCATTCCAAACTGCAAGATTATTATTCTTACCGGATACAGGGATTTTGATTATGTACAGGAGGCAATAAAGCTCGGAGCGTTTGATTTTGTTCTTAAACCGTCAAGGATAGAGGAACTGGCCGCGGTTGTAAGAAGAGCAGTCGACGAATTGAAGTGCCAAAGAAACAGGGCTGAAGAAATGGATAAGCTGAGACGGCTTTTTGAACAAAACATACCGGTATTAAGAGAGAAATTTTTATATGACGTATTGTATGAAATCAATACAAACAGCGACGATATTACGGCAAGGGTAAGCCTTCTCGGTATAGAAAC
>DATCLI010000284.1:0-2430 GCA_036563955.1 Clostridia bacterium
GGACAGGCCCGGTAATGAAAGGGTAATGCCCTCTCTCCGCGAGGTTGAAACGGCGGTCAGGTTCTTTCAGGATATTCAATCCTATGAGGCTTTTGTGCAGATTCCCGTTGTTTTACGCGAAAATACATCAATAGGTGAATTGTATATAATGAAACGGAAGGGGAAGCGCGGAAAGATAAAACCGGATGATTTTTCGCTGTTTCTTTCCCTGACTACGGAATATCTTGGTGTTGTCGATACGTTTATCCATGTTCGCAGCAGAAATGTTTTAATTAAGATAATGGTTGAGGACGAAAAGTATTTTGATATTTTAACCGGACAGCATAAGCCCTTGTATGAAGGATTAAAAGCCAAGGGATATAATTTGTATGAGGTAAAACACGTTCTTAAGGATGACGCGGTGAATATTTTAAATGCCGCTAAAAAAGCCTCGGAAATAATAAGCGATAAAAAAAGAATTGATTACAGGGTTTGATGATTGATGAAGAAAAAAGAAATTAAAAAAGCCGCCGCTCTTTCATACAGCCCGGGGAATGATGCCGCTCCGAAGGTAATAGCGTCGGGGAAAGGCTTGATAGCCGAAAAAATACTGGAGAAGGCGGAAGAAAAAAAGATACCTGTATATAAAGACGAGCATCTTGCCGAAACCCTTGTCAATTTGAAGTTGGGCTCCGAAATACCCGTCGAATTGTACGAGGTAGTTGCGGAGGTCCTGGCTTTCATAAGCCGTGTCGATGAATCGGCGGGAAGAAAATTCAGCGGGCTTATGCGGAAATAAAGCTTAACCCGGTTTTGTTTTATCCGCTCTGTCAAAAACGGAAATACTGCTGAAAGGTTATAATATATATGGAACGAAAGGAAATGGGAAGGCTTGGTGAAAAGCTTGCCGCCGATTACCTGAAAAAGAATAACTGCAGGGTTCTCGCAAGCAATTACAGGGCGGGGCGTATTGGAGAAATAGATCTTGTTGTTTCGGATCATGAGGCTGTATCATTTATTGAAGTCAAAACCCGTACGGGAGAAAAATACGGAACTCCCGCCGAGGCTGTCACATACGCGAAACAGATGACAATCCGCCGCGCGGCGATGTGCTTTTTGAAGGAAAAGGGTCTTGTTGAAAGTCCTGTAAGGTTTGATGTGATTGAGGTCATGCTGACAAAAGAAGGAGGGGTTTTGAGCATTAACCATTTAAAGAATGCTTTTTGAATATTTATTCCCGAACTATCCACTGAAAAAAATGCAAAAAGGGGGACTTTTATGTTTATTGTTGACGGGCACTGCGATACACTTACTGAAGCGGAAAATAAAAACACGGGCATTGTGAAAAATGCTCTTCACTGGGATATATCAAGGGCTTCCGGGTATGATGCCTTTATCCAGGTCCTTGCCATTTTTCAGGATCGCGAGAAAATCAAGCCGTCGGTATCCAAGGCTGAATATTATGTTAAAGAAGCCGAAGCCGCTGAGAAACAGGTTCAAAAATTCATGCTCGCAAGGGACGCGGAACAGATTAAAAAAGCCATTGACGAGCGCAGGGTATGCGGTATATTGGCAGTTGAAGGAGGAGACTGCCTTGAGGGGAAAACCGAAAACTTACAGAAGCTTTATGATATGGGAATAAGGATAATGACGCTTACATGGAACAACGCGAACGAAATCGGGGACGGCTGCGGTGAAACTTTTCACGGAGGGCTTGCACCTTTTGGACGCGAAATAGTACGGTTGATGCAGGACATCGGAATGATTGTCGACCTGTCGCATGCGAGTGAGAAGACCTTCTGGGACTGCATCGAAGAATGCCGGAAACCTGTTATCGCCTCCCATTCGAATTGCAGGGCGGTCCATGACCATCCCCGGAATCTCTATGACGATCAAATACGCGCGATAGCTAAAACAAATGGAACAATAGGTATTAATTTTTATACCGAATTTGTCGGACCTTCAAATAAGAATGATGTTGACGGGCTTGTGCGGCATATCGAACATTTATGCTCTGTCGCGGGGGAAGACATTGCCGCGGTTGGAGCCGATTTTGACGGCGTGGAGAGCCTTCCTGAACAAATTCGCGGCGTGCAGGATCTCGATATTCTTTTTAACAGCCTCGCGCGCCTGAATTATCCTGAGAGAGTAATCCGGAAAATTGCCGGGGAAAACCTGATGCGTGTTTTTAACGATGTTTTGTGATGATATATGCCCCGTTTTGCCACGTTTAACGGAAGGAATTCGGGATAATAATACAAATAACACATATGCGGGAATTTTTTTGTATCAGGGAGTGAATTGATGGACAAGGCGCGGGAAACGGCGCTTAAGGCGCTGATCGAAATAGAAACAAAAAATGCATATTCAAACCTCGTGCTTAAAAGCCTTCTGCGCGGCGACAGCTTCAACACGAGAGACAGGGCTTTTATCAGCGAGCTCGTATACGGC
>DATCLI010000285.1:0-2908 GCA_036563955.1 Clostridia bacterium
TGTGCTTTGTCGCCCAAGGAAACGAAACACCCGAAGCAGGACCCGCGGAAATATTGTTTAAACATTAATTATATAACGGAAATAAAACTCCTGATCCTTTTGTCTTTAGGATTTATCAGTATCTTTTCAGGCGGTCCGGAGCCGATTATCGTTCCGTTAAGGAAAAAAGCGGCTTTATCGGAAATGCGTATAGCCTGCCGGATATTATGTGTCGTGATTATTATCGTGTACTCGTTCTTCAGAGATTTGCACAATAGTTCAATCTTCTCGGTGGAAACAGGATCAAGCGATGAAGTCGGTTCATCCATTAATAATACTTCAGGTTCGACGGCAAGCGCCCTGGCAATGCAAAGCCTCTGCTGCTGCCCGCCCGAAAGGCTTTCCGCGCTTTTCTTCAACCGATCCTTAACCTCATTCCATAAAGCCGCCCTGCGAAGGCTCTCTTCCACAATTCTTTCCAGAACCGCCTTCTTTTTTATCCCGTGGATCCTGGGACCATATGCTACATTATCATATATTGACATGGGGAAAGGGTTCGGCTTTTGGAAAACCATTCCGACTTTTCGCCTCAGTTCAACCGCGTCAATCCGATGAAATATATCGATCCCGTCAAGAGTAACGGTACCGGTTGTTTTGCAGCCCGATTCAAGCTCATTCATCCTGTTCAGCGTTTTCAGAAAAGTCGATTTTCCGCATCCCGATGGTCCGATTAAGACCGTAATTGCGTTTGCGGGTATTTCGATATTGACATCTTTCAATGCATGGAATTCATTAAAATATGTATTGAGTCTTTTTACATTTATCTTGTTTTGACAGCTGCGGTATTCTTCGGCGAGCATCAGTTCACCTCCGGTCTTTTTTTCAGCCGGTTTTGTCATGTAAGCAGCGGCGGCAAAAGCATAAGCGCAAGTTATATCCTCTCTGCGTTTATCGCTCGCGAAACGGCATTAACGATAAAATGGATAAACGAAATAAAAATAACGAGCACGAATGCCGCCGCATAGGTTTCATCATAGTTTCCCGTTTCTTTCGCGAGCATGTATATATGCACCGAAAGCGTACGGCCGGAACTCATAATTCCTTCCGGAAACCGGTATACGGTACCCGCGGTAAAATATACGGCCGCTGTTTCCCCGGCAATCCTTCCCACTGTAAGAAGCATCGCGGCAATTATACGCGGTGCGGCGCATGGAAGAATAATATTCATAACCGTATACAGTTTTGTAGCGCCCAAAGCGAGACTTCCGTCCCGGTAAAGACGGTTTACCGCTCTCAGCGCATTTTCCGTACTTCTGATAACAAAGGGCAGCACCATGACAGCGAGAGTCAATGACGCTGATATTATTGAAAAACCAAGTTTTAGTATGTTTTTAAAAAAAATATAACCGAAAAGCCCAAAAATAATTGACGGTATTCCTGCCAGGTTTTCCATGGCAAAACGGATAAGGCTCATGATTGGACCCGGCTTTGAATACTCCGCAAGATAAATGGCGGCAAATACGCCTGTAAGACCTGAAACAATCAATGTAACGGATATTATCCAAAGCGATGTGATTATCATCGGAGCAATGCCGTTAATCCCCTTATATTCGTTATACTCGCTTGTGATATAATCAATGGTTACATTGGGCAGGCCTTTTAAAACGAGGTCGGACAAAATCCAGAACAGGAAACCTAATGCTGCCGAAGAAAAAAGCCAAATAACTATTTTTATCGTAAAGTCCCTGTATGTTCTCCAATACGGCATAATTTAATCCCCCTGCACAGACGCCTGTCTCCTGGTGTTTTCACATCTCATTAAACTGAAATACGTTTTCATCGGCTTGCGGCCTGCTGCCATAAACAGTATACCACACAGGCCGCCTACAAAAGGTGGCGCGGCGGAGACCCGTCTTTGATTCTCGCCATACTTCCCGACAGGACGTTAATAACGCCATTTACGGCGGCTATAAACACAAAAAGAACAATGCCTGTCCCAAAAAGCACACATTCATGGAACGGGTCGGCGTATGACATTTCAAGCGCGATATTTGCAGTCATGGGGCGAACCATATCAAGAACCGTACGCGGTATTTGAACTGCGTTTCCGCAGACAAGGATTACCGCCATTGTTTCCCCGACAGCCCGTCCTATTCCCAATACAATCGATGATAAAATCCCCGGACCTGCCGCAGGAATCATTACTTTAAAAACTGTTTCCATTTTTGTAGCCCCTAACGCAAAAGAGCCCTGAACAATTTCGACAGGAACGGCGCGCAGTGAGTTTTCGGATATTTTTATTATCGTCGGAAGAATCATAACCGTGAGCAGAATTATAACCGCAAGCAAACTGTTCCCCGGCCCGCCCAGGTATTCCGATATTAACGGCACTATAACCGTAAGCCCGAAGTATCCATATACTACCGATGGGATACCCGACAGCAGATCAACGCACGGCCTTATTAAGTTTGCCAAAGATGACGGAGCAACAGAAGCGAGCAAAACGGCGGCGGACAGTCCCACGGGAATGCTTAAAAAAACAGCCCCCGCAGTACCGGCGGCAGAAGCATATATCATTGGAAATACTCCGTACGACGGGTTTTCTGCCGTAGGATTCCATTCCATGCCGAATATAAAATCTATTATCCCGATTTCACGTATTGCCGGTAAGCCTTTGGCAAACAAATAAACAGTGATAGCTGCCAGCGAAATAACGGAAATAAAAGCGCTCAGTAAAAAAATTATTTCCGCCGCTCTTTCCCATTTCCTGCCTCCTTTTTTTATCAAAAGCCTGTCCCATCCTTCCCTCTGTGCCCCGAAAGCCAGGGCATGCTTAACCGGACGCAGACATTTTTTTGAGCACGCCCAGATTATTTTATGACTGCATTTACAAATAAGAACTATTTCCCTTAACGGTATATCTCCATAC
>DATCLI010000286.1:0-6240 GCA_036563955.1 Clostridia bacterium
ACTTCCTTTGCGGCGTTATATAATCAAGCTTTCATATTGAAGTATTATACCACAGAAATTATCAATTTCGAAAAGATCTTTATTTAAGGCATTTGCGATGTAACCTTAATAAAAATCCGATGTACAATATATAGTGACAAGCTTTAGTGGGTACCAGCAATATATTGTACAGCGGAACTCAAAGTATATAACATCGCAAATGCCATATTTCTTTTGCAGCTTGTTTGCTCATTTGGTATAATCATTAATGCGTAAACCCTGTTAAAGATGTTTCTTTTGTTGTTTTAAGAGATGGAGCAATTTATATGGTAACAAAATATATTAAAATAACACCGCCGATTTTTACCGGGCTTGATGAAGCCGCGGACGCAATAAAAAATGGTAAACTGGTAGCATTTCCTACGGAAACGGTATATGGACTTGGGGCAAACGCCCTCGACGAAAAAGCCGTAGAGTCGATTTTTACTGCAAAGGGAAGGCCTTCAGACAACCCTTTGATTGTTCATATTGCGGATTTATCAACGCTTAAGCTTCTTGTGACAGCGATTAAACCTGAGGCGGAAAAACTTATCAGTGCTTTTTGGCCGGGACCGTTAACACTGGTTTTTGAAAAATCCCCAAATGTGCCTAAGGTAACAACGGGCGGATTAAATACCGTTGCGGTCAGAATGCCTGATCATCCCGTTGCACTCGAATTAATTAAAAAAGCAGGGGTTCCTGTAGCCGCTCCAAGCGCCAACCGCTCCGGAAAACCGAGCCCGACTCTTGCTGAGCATGTATTGGAAGATATGGACGGCCGGATTCCATATATAATTGATGCTGGACCTTGCAGAGTCGGCGTCGAATCGACAGTGCTTGACGTTACTGAAGACACGCCTGTTATTTTGAGACCCGGCGGGGTTACTTTTGATATGATTAAGAATGTAATCGGGCGGGTAAAGCAGTATAAAGCCGAGACAGGCATTGAAATGATGAACGGTCCCAAGTCTCCCGGAATGAAATATGTTCATTACGCCCCTAAAGGAAAAGTAATTGTTGTTTCGGGCAAAAATAACGTTTTTGAATGGATTAACAAAAAAACTTCGGAGGATGAACAAGATAATATAAAGGCGGTTGTCGTAGCAGCCGACGAAAATATTGCAAACTATTCCGCCGGAATAAAAATGTCTTATGGAAGCGCTTGCAGTCCGCAGCAAGCGGCAGCGAATATTTTCCGGATTTTCAGGGATTGCGACAGGCTCGGTGCAGAGAAAATATATATAGAGGCTATTCCTGAATACGGTATTGGATATGCGGTTATGAACCGTATTAAAAGGGCTGCCGGAGGGAAAGTTGTTTATTTGGAGTAATTTGTTTAAGCCGGGTATTATTCAGGTTGAATGAGCGGGCATAACCTGGAAAGGGGTTTTTAAATGAAGAAAACGATACTGTTTGTTTGTACGGGCAACACATGCAGGAGTCCAATGGCCGAAGCATTATGCGCAGGAATACTGAAAAAGAACAGCCTTGCAACTGAATACGACTGCTTGTCCGCGGGTGTCTATGCTTTCGAGGGTGACAGCGCTTCATATGAAGCAATTTCAGTCTTAAAAAAGAATGGCCTTGACATATCCAGTCACTACGCAAGAACATTGGATTTGGATATGATTAGAAACTCGTATATAATACTTACCATGACGAGGGATCATAAAAGAATGATTTTAGATGTTTTCCCCGAGGCGGCGGATAAGCTTTATACGCTTAAGGAATATGCGGAATATGATCAGAATGATTGGGATATTTCTGATCCTTTCGGATTGGATGAAAATGCTTATTTTTACTGTATGACTGAAATAGAGAACGCAATTTTTAAAATTTTGGATAAGCTTTGACAATAGGATATATATTTTATAAAATGTCTATAGGCAGAGAGTACACATTTATTCATTATTTCTGTCCGGAGGTTTGCAATGCTTGCAATAGGCAGTGATCACGGCGGCTATGAAATGAAGGAAGCAATAATTGAATATCTGAATAGAGAAAAAATCGCTTACAGGGATTTTGGGATATTCAGAATAGAATCGGCAGATTATCCGGATATTGGTTTTGAAGTCGCAAAAGCTGTGTCGGAGGGCAAATTTGAAACAGGTATAATTATCTGCGGCACAGGTATAGGTATTTCAATAACCGCGAACAAAGTTAAGGGAATACGTGCGGCGCTGTGCACAAATTCATATATGGCCAGAATGGCGAGGGATCATAACAATGCCAATATTTTAGCTTTAGGCGGCCGGGTTTTGGGAACAGATCTTGCGATTGAGATAGTAAAGGTTTTTTTGGGTACTCCGTTTTCGGACGAAGAACGTCACAACAGACGCGTTAATAAAATAAGTATTATTGAAAACGGTAACGCAAAACATGAAAGAAAGTGAATGCCGGTATGGTATTCACTTTCTTATCGTGAAGCCATAGTCTTTTAACCAGACTGGGCGATATATATTACAAATGGTATATTCTATAGAAAGCAGGTTATATTATGCAAAATGTATTTGTTTTTGATCATCCGCTGATACAGCATAAGGTTTCACTTCTCAGGGACAAGAATACCAGTGCGAAGGAATTCAGAGAACTGGTAGCTGAAATATCCGTTTTAATGTGTTACGAAGTTACAAGGGATATCCCATTAAAGGAAATAGAAATTGAAACCCCGGTAGGTGTTGCCAGGACAAAAGTTATATCGGGTAAAAAATTAGCGATTGTGCCCATATTAAGAGCAGGGCTTGGTATGGCTGACGGTTTTCTGCAGCTTATGCCGATGGCCCGTGTCGGTCATATCGGGATATACAGGGACCATGAAACTCTGCAGCCTATTGAATACTACTGTAAGCTACCTATGGATATAGATGAGCGTGATGTTATTTTGCTCGATCCGATGCTCGCAACAGGAGGTTCGGCCTGCGACGCGGTTAAATTTATTAAGAAACGGAATGTGAAAAATATAAAGTTTATGTGCCTTATTGCATCAGAAGCAGGAATCGCACGCTTGAACACCGAACATCCCGATGTTTCCATATATTGTGCTGCCGTGGATGAAAAGCTTAATGACCACGGATATATTATTCCTGGGTTAGGCGATGCGGGAGACCGGCTTTATGGAACAAGGTAAGTAAGGGGTGATTACTCGTGAGACCTACCTGGGACGAATATTTTATGGAAATAGTGGAGCTCGTGAAAAAAAGATCCACTTGTTTGAGAAGGCAGGTGGGAGCCCTGATAGTGAAAGACAAACGGATTCTTGCAACAGGTTATAACGGCGCTCCCGTTGGGTGCAGGCACTGTAGTGAGACAGGCTGCCTGCGTGATCAATTGGGTATTCCCTCCGGACAGCGCCATGAAATATGCCGCGCAGCGCATGCGGAACAAAATGCGATTGCCCAGGCGGCTTATTCGGGGACAAGCGTTAAAGGCGGTATTATGTATGTTACGACTCAGCCGTGCGTTTTGTGTGCAAAGCTCATAATTAACGCCGGTATTATCAAGGTTGTTTTTAAGGGGGACTATCCTGACGACCTTGCAATGGATCTTTTTAAAGAAGCCAGTGTAAGAGTTGTAAAATATGAGGAGCCGCATTTTGTGTAATGAAGCTTTAACATGCTTTTAAGACTAATGTAAATCCTTGTTGAAATAGAATGATATAATATGATTGGTTTCCATATTATACCCCGTCAGATATTGCAATACTCCAAGGATTAACAGATGATTTGCATACAAATGACATGTTCCGAAGTTATATTGCCGCGGTTTTGTGGGGAAAATGAAAACTGTAGAATAAATTTTCGGAATAAACGATTAATATAAGAGGTGCCTGAAACATGAAGATTGAATATATCATCCCATTTGCGGTTGCATTGATTGTCTCATTTTTTTCCAGTCCCATTGCTAAAAAAATTGCCGTTCGGGCAGGTGCTATCGACGTGCCTAAGGATGGAAGGAGAATGCACCA
Source organism: Clostridia bacterium (assembly GCA_036563955.1). Classification (GTDB taxonomy): domain Bacteria; phylum Bacillota; class Clostridia; order DSM-8532; family DSM-8532; genus DTU069. The sequence continues at coordinate 3,983 of DATCLI010000286.1, forward strand.
AAAGCCCGTTGCGCTTATGGGCGGCCTTGCCATTATTACAGGTTTTTTAGTATCGGTTCTTTATATTTTTATTGTATATAAAACAGAAGATCTTACAACATGGCTTCAAGGAATTTCTCCCGTGAAAATGGCGGGGTTTTTTGCAGGAATGATTATTGTTATATTGATGGGAATATATGATGATATACATCCGCTGTCGGCGAAAATTAAGTTCCCCATTCAACTGATAGCCGCGGTAATTGTTGTTTTGACAGGCACGAGAATCCAGTATATAACCGTATCAATCAGTACAATAAAGTATGTAAGCATAGGAGAAACGATATCGATAATACTGTCCATACTGTGGATAGCCGGCATTACAAACGCCATTAACCTTATAGACGGCCTTGACGGCCTGGCGGCGGGTGTTTCCGGAATTGCAACGCTCTCATTGTTTGTTGTGTCGGTAATGATGCCCGATAATTCTTTTGTATTTGCAGTGCTGTACGTTGCTCTTGCAGGGGCGATAATGGGATTTCTGCCATATAATTTCAATCCCGCAAAAATATTTATTGGTTCCACGGGAGCATATTTCCTGGGATTCATTCTCGCGGTAATATCAATAGAAGGCGCAACCAAGGCTTATACGGCCTTAACAATGGTTGTTTCGTTAATTGCTCTCGGCTTTCCGATTTTTGACACAATATTTGCGATATTCAGGCGTGTTCTGAAAAGAAAACCTATCGGCCAGGCGGACAGGGAGCATATACACCACCGCCTTATCGATATGGGTATTTCGCAGAAATACTCCGTCACAATATTATACGTAGTGAGCGGCGCGCTTGGTCTTGTGTCAATTCTGTTAGCGAATAAGGGGCTTCTTCCCGCGATAATCCTGGTAGTTATAATTTCGGTATTTGTGATCGGAGGAGCAAGGTACCTGGCCGGAATTATAGGCGACAAACAGGAGGATACTGTCGAGAACGGCACGGAACAAACAGACCCTGAAAAAAAGGCAAATGAAAATGTCAAAAAGGCCGGCGCATATCCTTCCGGCCATACTGAAAAGCTGTAGCGAAAGATATCCCCCACTTCTATATCTATACAAGCTCGTCTCGCATAGAAGGAGTTAAATAATGAATAAGAAGCATGTGATTTTAACGGTATTCGGTACAAGACCGGAAGCAATAAAGATGGCGCCGCTGATAAAGGCTCTTTTTGCGTCCGGCGAATTTACAACGAAGGTATGCGTAACCGCGCAGCACCGCGAAATGCTTGATCAGGTTCTTAAAATATTTTATATTAACCCCGATTATGACCTTAATATTATGAAAAAGAATCAGACGCTGGCAGTCATTACAAAAATGGTGCTTGAAAATGTCGAAAAGGTTTTGGAACATTCAAAGCCGGATATGGTTTTGGTTCACGGAGATACAACAACTACGTTCGCTGCTTCATTAGCCGCATTTTATGCCAAAATACCGGTCGGGCATGTGGAAGCTGGGCTTAGAACGTATGATAAATATTTTCCCTTTCCTGAAGAAATAAACAGGAAGCTGACAGCATGCATTGCCGATATACATTTTGCGCCGACATACTCCAATTACGAAAATCTTATAAATGAGGGCATTGATCGGGAGACTATACATATTACGGGAAATACTGCGATTGATGCTTTAAAAACAACTGTTCTTAATGACTACCGGTTTATGGATGCCCTTCTTCGGAAACTGGATTTCGAAAAGAAACGAGTTATTGCAGTAACGGCACACAGGCGTGAAAACCTCGGCGAGCCTCTTATCGATATCTGCAACGCTCTAAAAAAGATTGTACAGTGTTATCCTGATGTTGAGATTGTTTATCCCGTCCATTTAAACCCTGCTGTCCAAAAACCCGTAAAAGAAATTCTGGGGAATACTCCGCGCATTCATCTGATAGATCCGCTGCAGGTGCAGGATATGCATAATTTATTGTCGCGCTCATATCTTGTTTTGACAGACTCCGGAGGTTTACAGGAGGAAGCGCCTGCCCTCGGGAAACCGGTACTCGTACTGAGGAATGAAACCGAACGTCCGGAGGCCGTGAAAGCCGGTACGGTAAAGGTAATAGGGACTAACTTCGAAAAAGTGGTCTCTGAGACAGCTGACCTTCTTGATAATGAGGCTGAATATCAGAAAATGGCCCGCAGTGTTAACCCTTATGGAGACGGCCGCGCCTCCGAAAGGATTGTTGCCGCGCTTCGCTACAAATTCGGCCTTGCCGAAAGTAAACCTGAACCG
>DATCLI010000287.1:0-5695 GCA_036563955.1 Clostridia bacterium
CCTTCCTTTATTGCGTCAAGCATTATATCCTCAGGTATTTCGTTTGCGCCGGCCTCGATCATTATTATTTTTTCCTTATCGCCGGAGAGAGTAACGTACATGCGGCTGTATTTGCGCTGCTCGGCGGTCGGGTTTACAATAACCTTACCGTCCGCATAGCCAAGAATAATTCCTCCTATAGGGCCGTTAAAAGGAATATCGGAAATACACAGCGACACAATTGTTCCGATAATTGCGGCAAATTCCGGAGAATTATCCTGCTCAACCGATAATACCATATTAACAATTGACACATCATTCCTCAGATCCTTGGGGAACCTGGGACGTATCTGCCTGTCAATAACCCTTGCGGTTAATATTGCTCTTTCGGAAGGTTTTCCTTCTCTTTTTATAAATCCTCCGGGAATTTTCCCGACAGAATACAGTTTTTCTTCATAGTCAACACTCAACGGGAAAAAATCAATTCCTTCTCTCGGTTCCGGAGAAATCGTTGCGGTCGACAAGACTACGGTATCGCCATACCGCACAAGAGCGGATCCATTCGCAAGCTGCGCATACTTGTCTGTTTCAATTGTCAGCGTCCTCCCCGCCACATCAATTGAATAAATTTTTGTCATTAATCAACATCCTTTCGTTATTCATTTAACCGTGAGCGGGGACAAAAGGTCAGGGAAGAACGCACTATAAATACAAGCATCTACGGTACACTCTTCTCTGATCTTCTGTGTTCCACGCCCACAGTTTTTTATTTTATGTATGTTATCGGCTTAAAATAAACCTTTATTCATTATTTCACGGTAATTATTGTTTTATTAATTATTATGACATACCCTGTTATTGGCGCCTTAAAACACACGGAAAAACAAAAGAAGCGGATTATACTCCGCTGCTTTTATTTTCTGATTTCAAGTTTTGAAATAATCTCACGGTACCGGTTAATGTCTTTTTTCATCAGGTAATTTAGTAACCCTCTTCTTTGTCCAACCATTTTTAAAAGCCCTCTTCTTGAATGGTGGTCCTTTTTGTGGATTTTCAAATGCTCATTCAAATGGGTTATTCGTTCGGTTAACAGTGCTATCTGCACTTCGGGCGAACCGGTATCGTTTTCATGCAGTTTGTAGGTATCAATTATTTCCTGCTTTGGTTTTTTGGCCATAATATTTACTCCTTTCAAAAATATATCTCCCTTAACCCAGTTTCCGGTCGGAGTTATCCGATAAACCGAGATAAAGGTTATTCCGGATACCGAAATAGTTTATCATATATTTTTTTACATGTAAAGGCATTAAAAATTTACAAGAAAACATAAAAGAATACATTACTGTCTTTTTCAAGCGGATTATAATGAAAAAGGCGTATTGAAATTGCCGAACAATTATTCATTGTCAAAACTTTACTTCAGGAAAGGAAATTTATAATGAACAGAAACATGAAAGAATGGATAAAAAAAATGTGTAATAGCGGCGAAAGAGCCATTATGCCGTTAATAACCTATCCTGGGACGCACTTGATAAATAAGAAGGTTATTGATATTGTTAAAGACGGCAAGGCTCAGTATGAATGTATACAAGCGATATGCTCGTCTTTTAATTCCGCTGCGGCGGTAATGGTTATGGATTTATCGGTTGAAGCCGAAGCGTTCGGAAGCCCTGTCCAGTTTTCTGAAGCTGAGACTCCTGTTGTCTCCGGGCATATAGTTAGTAATATTGACGAGATTAATAATTTGAAAATACCCCGCGTAGGCGATGGCAGAACCGGTGCATATATTCAAGCGGCAGAACTTGCTTCGAAGCATATAAATGACAGGCCTGTCCTTGGCGGAACAATTGGTCCGTACTCTCTTGCCGGAAGACTTTTCGGCATGAGTGAGATTATGGTTGCGTCAATGTTAGAGCCGGATACGGTGCATGCATTGCTGACAAAAACGACGACATTTCTTATTGACTATGCACTGGCATTCAAAAAAGCGGGGGCAGACGGAATAATAATGGCAGAGCCTGCCGCAGGACTCCTTTCACCAGCCCAGTGCCAGGAGTTTTCATCAGATTACGTAAAAAGAATTGTGGATTCCGTACAGGATGATAATTTTATCGTTATTCTTCATAACTGCGGAAACACAGTAAACCTCGTACAGTCAATGCTTTCTACGGGAAGCGCCGGACTGCATTTCGGCAATGCGGTTGATATGAAAAAAATCATGCCTCAGATACCAAAGGAAACAGTCGCATTTGGAAACATAGATCCGGCTGGAGTTATGAAAAACGGAAGTCCGGAAGAGGTAAGAGCAAAAACAATGAATTTGCTTATGGAAATGAAGCCATATAATAATTTTGTATTGTCAACAGGCTGCGACACCCCTCCGGGAACATCTTTAGAGAATATTAATGCTCTTTACAAAGCGCTTGATGATTTTAACGAGGCTCAAAAACGTGCTTCCGCCTGACCTTGATAGAGACATGTATCTACTGTAATAAACGGACGGAGAATTAAAACATCCGCCTCGTTGAAACGGTGTGTTGAAATTGCTAAGCAATTTTTGTGATTTTCAAACATTATTTCCGCGGGTCCTGCTTCGGGTGTTTCGCTTCCTTGGGTGACAAAGCACATACTGATAACACGCTTTGGGTACTTTTTATTTCTGCTGAGAGGTTTCCATACCCCGGGTCGCTCATTAACCCGCTCCACAGTTGCCTATTGGCAGCAGGGCGCTGGAGCATGTCACCCGACGTCACCGAAAACACCCGAACCAAAGCCGCGTACCTGCCGGAACGCAGCAGCAATGCCTCGACCCGTTAACTACCCGCTGGTTATCTGGTTGAAACAGTACAGTAATTTAGAAGAATAGTCATAATAGGCGGAGGAGCTTTTGCTGTTCATACTTGAAAAAATCCTGTATAATTAAAATAATGGAAAAAATGCTTAAACTACAAGAAACGAGTGGTTGCAATGCCCCGAATTATTGTCCATAAAAACGGGCAAACAACAGAAAAAGAGGTACAAGGTAATATTACATTATTGGAAGCGCTTCGTATAACCGGCAATTTCCCGCCGTCGCCATGCAACGGCAGGGGTATTTGCGGAAAATGCCGTGTTTTTGTAAACCGCGGAATAAGCTCATACACCGAACAGGAAAAAAAGCTCCTTTCTGCGGAGGACATGAAAAAAGGTATTCACTTATCATGCATGATCCGCGTAAACGAAGATATCGAAGTAACGCTTCCCGATACCTCAGGCAAAGCATCCATACTAACCGCAGCTGAAATAACAGAGGTATCCGGAATACCATTGGTCACAAAAAAGTTCCATACGCTTCCCTCTCCTTCTATTAATGACCAGATGCCTGACGATAAGCGGCTTTCTCAAATAGTATTCGGTTCTGCAAATAACTTAATTAATTATGAAGGAAGCATTAACTATAAATGTGACTTTAAGAACTTACCGCTTGAAATTCTTCAAAAGCTTCCGGAAATAATTCGAAATGACGAATATCAGGTTACAGTAACTAAAGTTATGGACGAAATTACAGGCGTCGAAAGCGGCGATACGTCAGACACCCTTTATGGAATTGCAGTGGACATCGGAACAACAACGCTTGCCGCTTATTTGTACGATATTAACAATAAAAAAATGCTGTCGGTTGCATCCTCATTGAATCCGCAGAGCAAATACGGCTCCGATGTGATTTCTCGAATTGATTATACATTGACGGATGTAAACAAATTAAAGGAAATGTCTTCTATTATACGTTCCGCAATAAACGAATTGATAAGCGAGCTGGTTTTATCGGCTTCAATCGGGCACTCCGACATTTATGCCGTATCGCTGTGCGGGAACACTACAATGCTTCATTTTGTGCTCGGGCTCCCCGCTCGTAATATTGCCTTAGCCCCGTTCATACCCGCAACACTGTCGAGCTTCATATTGAAACCGGACGAACTCAATCTTTCGGTAAACCCCTCGGGGCGGGTTATAGTTCTGCCTTCCGTTTCAGCGTATGTCGGCGCCGATACGGTGGCTGCTGTTTTATCAACGGGTATGCACAATAAAAATGATATATCGCTCCTCGTCGATATTGGAACAAACGGTGAAATTGTTCTTGGAAACAATACTTCCCTTTACGCATGTTCCACTGCTGCGGGTCCCGCGTTCGAAGGAGCGAACATTGCATGCGGCACGGGAAGTGTCGAGGGGGCAATCAGTGAAGTGCATGTTACAACTGAAGGAACACTGCTCATAAATACAATAGGAAATAAAAAAGCTGTCGGAATATGCGGTTCAGGCCTTATTGACGCTGTATCATGCATGCTTGACGCGGGTATCATTGATGAAACAGGCCGCATGGAAACAGATAATTCGCTGTTATCACAGGAATTAAGAAACCGGATTATTGAAATAAATAATCAGCCGGCTTTTGTTCTGCTAAATGGCAATGAAACCGCTGCCGGTGAGCCGATTTATATTACTCAGAAGGATATCAGGGAGGTACAGAATGCAAAAGCCGCAATTGCTGCCGGAATAAATATACTTGCCGTCAAATCCGGAATTGATATAAATGATATAAAGCATGTTTATCTTGCCGGCGGCTTTGGAAGTTTTATGCGTATAAGCAGCGCTCTGCGTATTGGTTTGATGCCTGAAGAATTATCGGGTAAAATTTCTGCCGTCGGAAATGCCGCAGGAGCAGGAGCGATCCGTGCCATGCTTTCGAAGGAGGAATACATTACCGCATGCGGGATCGCAGAAAGGATACAATACATTGAACTTTCATCAGAACCGTTATTTGTCAATAGTTATACCGATAATATGTTTTTTGAGTCGTAATTTTGACGTGAGACGCCTTAAATGCATAAAGAATTACAAAAAAACATAAAATATTTCAATACCCTTAAATCACTGCGGGTGTATTATCGTGGAAGAGGATTGTTATGATTCATGAAACGGGATTTGACCTCGATAAAGCGATTGAAGCAGTTAAGCATTACAGCAATGCTGCAAATGTGGCTGCAATGCTTATTGACGATACCGGAGAAACTCTGTTCAGCACAAACAGCGAAAATGAATTCTGCCGTTTCTGTTTTGAACTGAGACCCGATACACCTTCCGGAACGGAATGCCGAAATGCGCATTTATATGGAAGTTACCAGGCTGAACGCTTCGGAGGACAATATGTTTTCTTTTGCCCGTTTGGAATGGCGCATTGGGCTTGTCCGATAACAATTGACGGTATAATGAAGGGCGCCCTGTTAGGCGGACCGGTTCATATGATAGGGCCGGAGGAATTTTTACTTGAGGACTTATTTAAGAAATATGACAATAATGATTTGGTTAAGAAAGCAATTTCACTTTCGAAAAAAATACCGATTGTAAGCACAGACAAGGTAAACAGCCTTTCTGAACTTCTGCGCATGGTTGCTTTTTATCTATCCGATACCACCTGGCATCAATACGACCTGAGCCTTCAGGAGCAGGAGCAGGCTTCGGATATATCGGATTATATACATAAACTGAATCAGATGACCATAAATGATGAAGAAATATTGGAGTATTCGCTAAGGAAGGAAAAGGAGCTTCAACAAGCCATCGCTTTAGGGGATAAGAGGTTATCACAGAAACTGCTTAATGAAATACTCGGGCACATTTACTTTGCTTCAGGAAATAATTTTGAACTGATCCGGGCACGAATACTTGAACTGGT
>DATCLI010000288.1:0-11545 GCA_036563955.1 Clostridia bacterium
GACTTGAAAGTGATGAACCTGTCAGCGGAATACTTGAGGTTTTGCCTGACGGATATGGTTTTTTAAGAGGCCAGAACTACTTATCAGGGCCCAGAGATATTTACGTTTCCCCATCCCAAATACGTCGGCTCAATTTAAAAACAGGGGATAAAATTGTCGGTAAGGGCAGAATTCAAAAAGAGGGCGAAAAGTTTCAGGCACTTTTGTATGTTTTGTCCGTTAATAACGAACCTCCGGAAGCGGCTCAACGCAGAAAACCCTTTGATCAGCTGACGCCGATTTATCCTGATCAGAGGATTACTCTTGAGACCGAACCGAAGGAACTATCAACCCGTTTGATTGATTTAATCGCTCCTATAGGGAAAGGCCAGAGAGGGCTGATTGTTTCGCCGCCGAAGGCAGGTAAAACAATACTTCTTAAGAAGATTGCAAACGCGATAACATTGAGATATTCCGATATTGAATTAATTGTGCTTCTGATAGACGAAAGGCCCGAAGAAGTTACCGACATGCAGCGTTCTATTAAAGGAGACGTTATATACAGTACCTTTGACGAGCTTCCCGAACATCATATAAAAGTTGCCGAAATGGTATTGGAAAGGGCCCAGAGGCTCGTTGAACAGAAAAAGGATGTTGTAATTCTCCTCGACAGCATTACACGTTTGGCCAGAGCATATAATCTTACAATTCCACCGACTGGAAGAACACTATCCGGCGGACTTGATCCCGGAGCACTGCATAAACCGAAACGGTTTTTCGGATCTGCGAGAAATATTGAAAACGGCGGCAGCCTGACAATAATAGCAACTGCGCTGATTGATACCGGAAGCCGCATGGATGACGTAATATACGAGGAATTCAAGGGTACCGGCAATATGGAGCTTCATCTTGACAGGAAGCTTTCGGAAAAACGTATTTTCCCGGCTATAGATATAAACAGATCGGGTACAAGGCGTGAAGAAATGCTGTTAACCCAGCGCGAGCTCGAAGCCATATGGGCTATCCGCAAGGCAATGAGCAATATGGGAACCGCCGAAGTTACCGAAATGATAGTTAACAGGCTCGTACAGACAAAAACAAACGAAGAGTTTATAAACAGCATAAATATTGCGTTTATCCAAAAAGAGAAAAACAATTATGATATGATATACAAATAATTGGAGCGAGGGCTTATCTTTTAGCCTCGCTATATTGCAATATCGACATGCTGGATGGTGCCCGGTAAACCATTTTCAAACAGGAAAATTCCGGTTTGCTGTATGACTCCCTGGGTTTTGTTATTATTATCCGTCAGTGAGAAAGGGCTGGCGACATGTCCGAGATAAATTGCTCCAACGCCTGCTTGTCCCAGAGCAAGAAGTTTCGGTTCACTGCCGTCCTCTCTTATCCAGATGGATAGATTATTATATATTTCATCATTTTCGTCAATCCATCCATTCCCGTCGTCATCGTATTCCATCAGTTCAAGAAACCCGTTTCCCGAAGAAGGGCCAAAAAGCTCCAAACCGTTATCTATTATGCCGTTTTTGTTCTTGTCATACGCGAGAAAACCGCTGCCTTTATCTACAAAGGAAATGCTGTCCATAATTCCGTCGGCATTGAGATCAAATTCATATTTTCCGGCGCTGAATGAAGCAGACGGACGGTCAAGGTTTATTACAAGAGGATCAATCCGTGCGTCGCCTGCCGCAAATGAAATATCCATGTAAGAAGTGAAAGTACGATCCATATTCAGTTTCAAATCAAGGTTGATCTCTCTTCCGTCCGCGGTTTTAACGACGCCGTTTGCCTGAAATGACATATGCTCTTCCTCGTGAGTGGTTTGTGAAAAACGGTATGATATTCCCCAGCCGTAACGGGTGTTTTCCGACGAAGGGTTGTTTATATCGGATGTCTTTGCCGCACTGTTTTTTCTTATTTTAGGTACATAGAATTTCAGCCTTTTTCCTGTCAGTATGTAAATAAAATCAGACAGCAGTTGAATTTTTTCCTTGTCCTCTTCAGTTAATTCAAAATATAATTCATCCTGCGGTTTTACTTCCTGAGTGGCTTGTGCAAATTTCTTCCCCTGATCGGAAAGTTCAATCAAAACTCCATTAAAAGAATTACTGCCGGATGATAATTCGGTATCTGCCCACATTCTCATAGACTCAACAGTAGACTGAGTCTTTGAATAAGTGGAAACAGAGCTCATCTGAATGGAAGAACTTATAATTTTCATAACATCTGCCTCCCTGCAAAAAATTCGTCCGTGAAAATATTGCGCAGTATATTATAGCCCTCATTTTATTTATCGGTTTATTAAATTCGCGAGGTAACTGAAAAATCAAAGAAAAAACATAAAATTTTAAAATAAGCAACTTGATATTATCTGTATATTAGTGCTTACTGTTCTGACAATGCAAAAATTTTGAAGGTTTTTTAGGAATTATTGGAACTATTATTTCATTGGCAAAAGATGCTCTTGTATTTTACTAATCCTAATTTTGTGATACGATATGATGTAAAGAGACGGAAGTACCATAAACTGAAACCAGTTGAAAACATCTTTTTTTACCTGAAGGTGTTGAAATGAAAACTAAATCGGCTTGGGATGAATTTGTACTGGCGTGCAAAAACTGTACAGGATGCGGATTGGCAAAAAACCGTAATAATGTTGTAATAGGGCGGGGAACAAATCTTAATGCTGAGATTATGCTTATTGGGGAAGGTCCGGGTGAACAGGAGGATCTTATCGGCCAGGCTTTTGTCGGAAGAGCCGGAAAACTTCTTGATTTGCTCATGGATGCCTTGATGTTTGATCCTGATGATTATTATATATGCAATATTGTAAAATGCCGTCCTCCCGGCAACAGGGAACCATTAAAAGAGGAAGCGGTTGCCTGTCTTCCGTGGCTGAGGTATCAGGTTAAATACATAAAGCCTAAAATTATTGTATGTATGGGATCAACTGCATTAAAGTATATTGTTGATGAGAATGTGAAGATTACAAAAGTCAGAGGAACCTGGATAGAAAGACCCGGATTTTTCAGAATTATGCCCACATATCATCCTTCGGCGGCGCTGAGGGATCCAGGTAAAAAAGAAGAAATGTACCATGATATGAAAAAAGTCAGGGAATATCTAAAAGAATTAAAACAGGAAATAAAAATGGGTTCATAATCAGCCTTAACGGTCATAAAATAAAGTATCCTGAATAAATGGGGTACTTTTATGATTTATTTGGACAATGCTGCAACTTCATGGCCAAAACCACCGACGGTAATACAGGCCGCGACTGATTTCATCAAGCGCGGCTGCGCCAATCCGGGAAGATCAGCGCATGCAATGGCTCGAATGGCCGATGAAGCGGTTATGCATACCCGTGAAATTCTGGCCGGTTTTTTTAATATTTCCAATCCGTTAAGGATTGTATTTATGCCGAATACAACGTATGCGCTTAATACTGCGATCCATGGAATAGTGAATCCCGGAGACCATGTAGTTACAACCATGATGGAACACAACTCGGTTCTTCGCCCGCTGGCAGCGCTTGAAAAGGCCGGAGCGATCCGGCTTGATTTCATCGAACCTGACAGGTTTGGCCGAATAACAATACAGAGTATAAAAAAAACAGTAACAAAGTCAACCACGCTATTTTGCATGACTCACTCATCTAATGTAACAGGGGCAATAATGCCGGTTGCAGAAGCAGGGAAACACTGCAGGGCAAACGGAGTGCTTTTTCTTGTCGACGCGGCGCAGAGCGCCGGTGCAGTACCTGTTGATATAGAGAATATGTGTATTGATATACTGGCGTTTCCCGGGCATAAAGGCCTTCTTGGCCTGCAGGGAACAGGCGGACTTTACGTAAGAGAAAATGTGCCTGTAAGGCCCCTTGTTCAAGGAGGAACGGGGAGCTTTTCCGATAATCTTATGCAGCCCGACATATTTCCTGACATTTTGGAGAGCGGGACTTTGAATGTACCGGGTATTGTTGGTTTGGGCAAAGCTGTCCAATACATAATTGATACTGGCATATCAAATATATTTATAAAGAAACAGCAGCTTTTAAGATTGCTTGTGGAGGGAATTGAAAAAGAAAGCAATATTACTGTTTATTCTCCCGCCCCTGAGGCAAATTCCGGGATTCTCGCCTTTAATATAGAGAATATGGATTCATCGGAGGCAGGATACCTTCTTGACAAAAAATTCGGAGTTTGCGTGAGGAGCGGTCTGCACTGCGCCCCGCTGGCACACCGCAGTCTGGGCACTCGTGACAAGGGTATGGTGCGAATTAGTCCGGGTTTTTTTAACGATAAGAATGAAATAGATTTGACGATTAAAGCAATACGGGGAATTGCACGCGGCTCTTACAGGTAAAAACAAACGCGGTCAATATCTAAGGCTTGATATCGAAAACAGTTATTTCGGGTACGGAAAAAAAACGAAAAGGAACAAGAACGGTACCAAGACCGCGGCTTATATACACGCTGTTATTTTTTATAGAGGCGAACCCTTTTATATGGCCCATTCTGCATACCTTGTCCTTTCTTAGAAGCAGGTACTCAAGGTTAAATGGGAGCCATATCTGACCGCCGTGAAAATGCCCTGCGATAAAGAGACCGACACTGCCTTCGGGAATATGGAGCGCGGCATCGGGATTATGGGAAAAAGCCAAAACAAATTTATACCTGTCTTTCAGCCCTTCAAATATGTGCTTATTAAACATGACCCCTGACTTACAGTCGTCAAGGCCGACAATCGCCGCAGCGTCAGAGTTATTTTTATTTTTTAAAACAACGGTTTCGTTAACGAGAACTTTAATATTTAAGCGCTTCATTAATTGCATAAATTCATTTTTGAAGCTGGGATGTTCTTTAAAACATTGATGATCATGATTGCCGAGGACAGCGTATGTCCGAATGCCGGTATCAATTCCTTTAAGCCATTTTTCAAGTTTTTTGGTATGCTTTGGGTAGTCCAGAAAATCACCGCTCATTAGTATAAAATCCGGCTTTGTTTTTTCAATAGTCGTTTTTACCCTGGACGCGGATACAAACAAAAGACCGATGTGTATGTCGGTAATATGCAAAAATCGGAATTCAGTACCGCCGGAAAGCTCGTAATACCTTGTTTTATATGATAATGCCTGGATAAACATGTATGCGATTAGCAGAATAACCAGTAAAATAAAAGCGATAAGCAATTTCATCGGCGGCAGTTTCCTTTCCATAAATAATTAAGGGGTATTATACAAATGCCATACGGTAAAATCAACACCGTTGTTTATTTTACCAGAAAAATGATAATATATGAATAGGCGGGCAGCAAATCAGACATTGCTTGTTGAACTATTGTACAATAACGGAAACAAGAGCTTCATTTGCAGGAGCTATATAGTTCCTTTTATTGTACAATAGTTCTTCCAAATTACTGTGCTGATTCAACCAGGTAAACAGCGGGAGATTCGGGTGTTTGCGGTGACGCCGGGCGACATGCTCCAACGCCCTGCTGCCAATAGGCAATTGTGGAGCGGGTTAATGAGCGGCCCGGGATAAGGAGACCTCTCAGTAAAAAATTAAAAGGATCCAAAGCGTGTTGTCGGTATGTGCTTTGTCACCCAAGGAAGCGTAACGCCCGAAGCAGGACCCGCGGGAATTACAACGTATGAAAGGGAGTATTCTGTGAAAAGAGTTATAGTTATTGTGCTTGACAGCCTGGGCATTGGCGAGCTTCCGGACAGTCACAAATACGGCGACGAAGGCAGCAATACATTAAAGCATATTGCTGAGCTTACGGAAGGTTTTTCTCTGCCTAATCTTGAAAAGATTGGCCTTGGATGCATTGACGGTGTTTCTTATCTGTATGAACCGGATAACCCGCAGGGCGCTTTCGGCAAAATGGCTGAAAAATCCGTTGGGAAGGATACCACTACGGGACATTGGGAAATATCCGGGATTATATTAACAAAACCTTTCCCGTTGTATCCGAACGGATTTCCGAAAAAGATTATTGATGAATTCGAAAAGAGAATAGGGCTTAAAACCCTGGGAAATAAGCCTGCTTCCGGTACAGTTATTATACAGGAGCTGGGCGATGAGCATGTCAGAACAGGATTTCCTATTGTTTATACCTCTGCGGACAGTGTTTTCCAGATTGCCGCCCATGAACAGGTAATACCGATTGAAAAACAGTATGAAATATGCCGGACAGCAAGAGATCTTCTTCAGGGAGAGCACGGAGTCGCCAGGGTTATTGCAAGGCCGTTTACGGGGGAATCCGGCAATTATGTACGTACCACTCGAAGGAAAGATTTTTCTTTGAACCCGCCCGGAAAGACAATTCTTAACTATTTGCAGGAAAATGGATTTGAAGTATGGGCAGTTGGAAAAATAGAGGATATTTTCAACGGCTCCGGTATAACTAAAGCTGTGCATACGGATGGAAATATGGATGGCGTAGATAAAACAATAAAATGGATGAATGAAGATTTTGAAGGGCTTTTATTTGTGAACCTGGTCGATTTTGACATGTTATACGGACATCGGAATAATACTGCGGGATATGCGAAGGCGCTGTCGGATTTTGACGGAAGACTCCCTGAAATCCTTGATTGCCTTAAGCGTGATGATATACTTATTATAACTGCGGATCACGGCTGCGATCCTTCTACCGAATCAACCGATCATTCAAGGGAATATGTGCCTCTTCTCGTTACGGGCTGTAATGTTAAAAAAGGGGAGAACCTTCATACACGCGGCAGTTTTTCCGATATAGCAAAAACAATAGCCGAATATTTCGATATAAAAAATGATCTGTGCGGTGAGAGCTTTTTGGATGAAATTATAACAAGTAAACCGGAGAGATAAAAATGTTTATTTTAGACTTGATTTTAAAAAAGAGAAACGGCATGAAATTAAATCGGGAAGAGATTGAGTATTTCATCCGGGGTTATACAAACGGCGATATTGAAGATTACCACGCCGCAGCTTTTTTGATGGCCGTATATTTTCAGGGAATGGATGCCGACGAAACCCTTTACCTGACCGAAGCCATGCTGCATTCAGGAGATATTGTGGATCTTTCTGAAATCCCGGGTATAAAAACCGATAAACACAGTACCGGCGGAGTCGGTGATAAAACCACCCTGATAGTGGCGCCCGTGGTGGCGTCATGCGGAGTGCCCGTGGCTAAAATGTCCGGCAGAGGGCTTGGCCATACCGGAGGGACGATAGACAAACTCGAATCGATACCCGGTTTTAAAACAAGCCTTACACGTGAACAGCTTATCAGCAATGTAAAAGAGATAGGTTTGGCAATCGCGGGGCAAACGGGAAACCTTGCTCCGGCCGATAAGAAAATATATGCGCTTAGGGATGTTACAGGTACGGTTGAAAATATATCCCTTATCGCGGCAAGTATTATGAGTAAAAAGCTTGCTTCCGGTTCCGACGCAATTGTGCTCGATGTAAAGGCAGGCAGCGGCGCTTTCATGAAATCATTGGATGAAGCTCAAAAGCTCGCGAAGATGATGGTAGAAATAGGCAGGGGCGCAGGTAAAAAAGCAGTTGCCGTTCTTACAGGAATGGACAGCCCGCTCGGTATGAATATCGGTAATGCGCTTGAGGTTGCGGAAGCTGTTGATGTATTAAAGGGACACGGTCCGATTGATCTGAAAGAGATTTGTATGGAACTTGCGGCGAATATGCTTATGCTTGGGGGAAAAGGAACGCTTGATAATTGCCGTGAGCTTGCTGCAAAGTCAATTGCGGACGGAACGGCATTCAATAAACTTTTGGAAATGGTCAAAAGGCAGGGAGGGGATCCTTCTGTTTTGGAGGATACGGGGAAACTTCCTATGGCCCTGGTAAAAATGGAATACAAAGCCGAAAAAGCCGGCTATATTATACAAATGAATGCCGAAAAATTCGGGATGGCTTCTGCTGCCCTTGGGACCGGAAGAAAAACTATTGCAGATACGGTGGATTATTCAGCGGGAATAGTACTATTAAAAAAGTGCGGAGATATCGTAGAAAAAGGAGAACCCATAGCCATTCTTCATACATCAAAAGAAGAAAAAATTTTAGATGCTCTTGAAATTCTGAAAGGATCTGTCTTAACAGGTGAAATACCGCCGCCGGATGCTCCAATTATACTTGGAAGGATAGAATAATTTCACAACAACAACCCAACAACAACCCTTTTTCAATTCCTTAATTGTTTCCATGAAAAAGTATTTATCGGAATGTAGAATATAGGCCATGCATACATTATTATGGGATTATCTTTTAAGGAGTATCCAATGAAATCGAAAAGGCTTGTATGTTTATTATTGGCTGCGGCATTAATGCTTATTTTTTATCAGACAGCCATTTGTTCCGAAAAAAACAATGTACCGCTCGTTGAAAACATACCGTTTGAAGTTAATGCAAAATCCGCTGTTCTTGTGGCTGCAAACACGGGTCAATATATTTTTGAGAAAAACAGTCATGAGAAACGCCCTATTGCCTCGATAACAAAAATAATGACAATGCTGTTGATTATGGAGGCATTAGATCAAAAGAAAATTACGTTGGATGATGTGGTTACCGTTTCCGAGTACGCCAGCGGCATGGGAGGCTCTCAGGTTTATCTCGCCGAGGGTGAGGAATTTACGGTGCATGAGCTTTTAAAAGCAGTCGCGATTCATTCGGCAAATGATGCATCGGTTGCTCTTGCCGAACATATAGCAGGAAGCGAGAATGTTTTTGTAACGCTGATGAATGAAAAAGCCAGGGAATTGGGAATGAACAACACATATTTTCTTGACTGTTCCGGGCTTACCGACGAAGGGCACTACAGCACCGCCCATGATATTGCGATAATGGCAAGGGAACTTATCACAAAGTATCCGTCCATTTATGAATATACTACAATAAAGCGTGATACTTTCAGAAACGGGACATTCGGCCTGGATAATACCAATCATTTGATAGGGAAATACAGGGGGATGACAGGCCTGAAAACAGGGGTGACGGACGCCGCAGGCTTCTGTCTGGCAGCTACGGCGTCACGCGACGGTTTGGATTTAATATCCGTCGTATTGGGAGTGGAAAGCAACGCTATGCGGTTTTCGGAAACAACAAAAATACTCGATTACGGTTTTTCAAACTTTGAAATAGTAAGCTTTAATAAAAAGGGTGTTTGTGCGGGAAACGTCAACGTGAAAAAAGGGCTTGAGGTTTCCGTGCCCGTGGCATATGAAGAAAATGAGTCGCTTCTTTTGAAAAGAGGGCTTAAGGATAAGATTAATGAGGAAATCAGGATGCCCGATTTTATAAACGCGCCTGTAAATGCAGGAGATAAGGCCGGGGAAGCTGTTGTCACGCTTGAAAACAACGTTGTTTTGACAATTCCGCTTATCACAATGGAAGAAGTGAAAAAGGCAACCTGGCTGAAAATATTCTGGAGGCTGGCAACGCACTGGTTCTGCCTCGCAAGGAATTAAAGACTGCGTCACCGAAAACACCCGAAGCAAAGCCGCGTACCAACCGGAACGCGGCAGCAATGCCACGACCCGTTAATCACCCGCTGTTTTTATAGTTGAATCAGCGCAGTAATTGAGAGGAACTATTGTACAATAACGGAAACTATAGCGAAAATGCAGCATAGAGATATACAGTCAGAGCGAGGATAAGCAAGTCGACTGTCTGAGCAAAAATGCTTCATGCAAAAATCTTTCAAAGCATTTTTGCGAGTTTCGACTTGCCCGAGCTGAACTGTATAGCTCTTGCAAATGAAGCTCCTTGTTGACGTTATTGTACAATAGTTCAAAGATACAAGCATTATTTCCGCGGGTCCTGCTTCGGGTGTTTCGTTTCCTTGGGCGACAAAGCACATAACAATAACACGCTTCAGGTCCGTAACATTTTCGCATAGAGGTCTCCATATCCCGGGTCGCTCATTAACCCGCTCCACATTTGCCTATTAGAAGCGGGGCGTTGGAGCATGTCGCCCGGTGTCAACGAAAACACCCGAATCACCCGCTGCTTATGGTACGCGGCTTTACTTAGGGTGCTTTAGTATGTATAAATTGACAGATACTGCTTGTTATTATATTATTAGTCACAGATGATATCTGTCAAAAAGCACACGGAGGACATATGGAAACATTAAGACCTTTGCGAAATGCAAGGTTTACCGATATTATCGACTATGGGTTTTTTTTATATAAGAAACACTTCCGGAAGATTTTTCTGCTGGATTTGATGTTCTATCTTCCTTTCATGGTTTTATACACAATAATAAATCCTGTTTTTTCGAACAATTACCTGAATTTATTTAGTACACCTGAAAGTATTGCGATAGACCCGGCTGAATTTATATCATCAATAATGGCGCTTTACGCTATGCTTTTTGGAAGTCTTTTTATTTATATGATTTATTGGGTTACACTGAATAATGTTTTTGACGGCTCGATAATAAAAATACTGTATGCGGATGTCGTTTTAAAGAAAGAAAAGACAATAGGGCAGGTTGTCCGCGAATGCTTCAGGCAGTTTGGCACGCTCCTCCTGGGGAAAATTTTATACGGAATGATTATATATGCTGTTGCAATGGTTGTGTACCTGATTATAATTGCGGGAATTTTTGCAGGAATGTTTTCACTTTTCGGCCTCACTTCAATAGTATCTTCATTGCAATGGCTGAAAGTTGTTCTGTTTATTCTAGCGGCTTTAATTCTTATTTCGGCTTTTGTTTTTATCATTCTGACAGTGGGTTATTTCAGCGGCAAGTATTGGATGTTTCTGCCCGCCGTATGCATAGAAAATAAAAAAGCAGGCCAAAGCATAGGAAGGTGCGGCAACCTTGCGAAAAACGGATTCTTTTTGATCAGCCGGTCATATATTGCCGGGCTTATTCTTGTTGCGTTGCTTCCCGGTGTAATAAATATAATTGGAGTTTTTATTGTTTCGGCGACAGGTGATTTTGACATAACCATTTTGCAGATTGGATCTGTTGTTTCGCAGCTTTTTGCCGCAGTACTCCAGCCTCTTTTTGTATGCGTCATGACAGCGCTTTATATTACCCTCAGAGTAAAGCGTGAAGGGCTGGACATTGAGATTGCTTTGTGGAAAATAATCGAGGACAATATTGATAAAGCGAAGCGCTGGACAGCGGAGGGTGCGGATGTTGAACGATGAACAAAGCGTGAAAATTATCAGGGAAAAAATAAATGAAATTCTGTCAAGACGCGAATTCAGAAAGCCCAATGAAAAAAATCCGGTGTCCGATATGATAAACCGGTTGTGGGAAAGCATAAAAGAATGGATTGAAAGTATTCTGTTTAAAGCCGGAAGACCCGAAAGGGAATTCAGCATCGAAATAGATTTTATTCCCCAATGGGCTCAAAACGTTTTAAAAATCTCATTAATAGTAATTGCCGTTATAATTTTATTTTTTGTAATAAGAGCAATAATAAGAAAAGTATACTTTGGAACCGGAGCGAAAAAGCCTGTGCCTTCCAGTCCAAAAGCGGCCGATTTTATTGATAATCCCGACCTGGCTTTTGAAATGGTTAAAG
>DATCLI010000289.1:0-4243 GCA_036563955.1 Clostridia bacterium
GATTTGTTTGATGTGATAGACCCCGAATACACGACGGATGAACATAACGCGTTTACGCAAATATATGCAAAAGCGCAGGGAGCGCTTCCGGCAGGAACTGCAGAGAGCTTTAAAAATATAATTTCTCAAGCGGGTTTCTACATAATAGGTTCCGGCCAGACAATATCTTTTAAGGAAGATATGCCCTTGATTTCCGAATTGAAAGATCTGAATATAATCCTGGCATCGGCGCTGTATAAAGCAGTACTTCCTTTTGAAGACATTAAAGTCATGTGGAGAAAACCGTCGTCTCAGCCTGTTCCCGGTGTTGAAGCAGGTTTTGAAGTAAGCCTTGAAGACGATGGGGATCTGAAATTTCTGAATGACTCGGCTTATGCGGTAACAGTAATATTCCAGGTGAATGACAATAATGAATGGATTATGGCTTTGGCAGGGAAGCCAGGTCTCAAAGCCGGAGAAATAAAAACCGAAGAAACAAAAATAACCCCGCCGGTAATATATTCACAGGATAATACCCTGCCCGAGAAGGAACAAAGGGTGGTTGAACCGGGCAAGGATGGTCTATCCGTAAAGGTTTACAGGGTTATAAACGGTGAGCCCGCCATGCTGTATGAGGATGTTTACCCTCCCGTGGAAAGGGTTATTTCAATTGGTTCCGGCGTAACAAAAGCCGAAATCGTCAAATAACTTCTCTATTTGTTATTTTGCGAAATTATGTTTCCCTATAGACAGTATAATGGGTCTTGACCATATCCATTTACTTGTCGCGGTGTTAGGGTTGTAATAATATATGCATCCATATGTCGGATCCCACCCGTTCAGAGCGTCCCGCGCCGCTTTATAGGAAATATTGTTCGGTACAAGGTTAATCTGCCCGTCGGTGACGACGTCAAACGCTCCAGGCTGGTATATAACACCGGCAATTGTGTTTGGGAATCTGCTGTCTTCAACACGGTTTAATACAACAGCGGCTACCGCTACCTGGCCAGTATATGGTTCCCCTCTTGCTTCACCATGTACAAGGCGTGCAAGCAGATCTACATCGCCGCCCCAGCCTCTGGCTTGTGTACCGGTTGGCAGACCAAGCGCCGATAACGTTTCCGGACCAACTATTCCATCCACCTTTAAACCGTTTTTATACTGGAATTCTCTTACCGCTTTATAGGTTTGATATCCGAAAATGCCGTCAATGTTACCCTTATAGTATCCCCATTGTTTTAGCTTTTTTTGTACGTTTATAACCTCTGTGCCCCGTGAACCGTAATATGAAAGAACTGCCTGGCCGTACCCGAAAAAATCTCGGAATCCATCGGTAAAGACCGGGTATACAAGACAAAAAGCCAGAATAAGTGCGGTAAATATTCTGATTAATTTTTTCTTTCTCATATTTTCCCCCATTTCTGTTAGTTCTGGCATTTTGCGATGTTATATACTTTTAGCATTTTGCGATGTTATATACTTTGAGTTCCGATGTACAATATATTGCTGGTATGCATTAAAGCTTGTCACTATATATTGTACATCGGGTTTTTATTAAGGTTACATCGCAAATGCCTTACTTTGAGTTCCGATGTGCAATATATTGCCGGTATGCATTAAGGCTTGTCATTATATATTGTACATCGGGTTTTTATTAAGGTTACATCGCAAAAGCTTTAGTTCAGCAAGCTCTATCTAAATTTTGCGCATTATGTAATAATACTATTCCGGTTTTTATATGAAATGAATGGAAAGAAAGCGGGAAAATGGCTTTACAGCCATTACCCGCTCATGTGATATATTTGTCTGCCGGCTTTCTTTTATCGGCGCCGTTAATTTAGAAAAACGGGAAAAGCTGCTTGTCAAACCCCGCAAGGAAGATAAAGACAAGCAAAACCAAAAGAAAATTATCGCAGTCATCGTCTGTCGCAAGTAATATTATTAAACCAATCAGAAGAATATCGTCGAGTTGTATTTTGCGAAGAAATTCTTTTATATCCGAAAATCCTGCTGATGGCTGCAAAGAAGGCGTTTTCGGTCTTATGTTTGTATCCTTGTCGGTTGGAAGCGGTATGCGGGAGAGTTCATTTTTAACACCTGGCATTATAATAACCTCCCGTTTGTATTTGTTAATGCTTTTAAAATGTCAGCCACTCTTAAAATATTTATACAGGTTTCGCAGCGTTCTTTTCTCGTTTGGCTTAAAAACGGGTGAACAGAGCGCAGCAGGTTTATTCTCGAATCCTGCATATTGTTGGCCTGGCTTAGTATGTTCTGTATCTTGTAAATCCAGTCGGATTCCTGTGACCGTATGGGGTTGTCTTCAAGGCTATCGGGTAATGTTCTTTCAACAGCCTGTTGATCTGGTTGTGAGGGTGCGGTTTCACTTTGACTATTGAATGAACCAATCAGTCGGCGAATCCCATCCTGGGCTTCCCGACTGCTGAGCATATCGGAAATCTGCCGTATTTTATCATCCATACCCTGGCTCATTGGATATAAACCTCCTTTTAGCCTCCTTATTTCCTCGTTTTATTATTATGCGTCAATGCAGCATATTACGAATTTTTTTTATTATTAAATCCCCGTCACGGCCCAAAACCTGGCGTACTTTTTGCATATCGGATTCCGAAACCCGGTCTTTTAGCTCAGTTACATTTATCCCAAGCTCACAAAGACGGTTTTTATCATACTCATCCAGTTTTGCAAGAACTTCGTTGATATCAACGTTTTGGAGCCTTCTTCTAAGTTCGGCAGGAGTTTCCTGATGAAGTATTTCCAGGCCCTTTTCAATCTTTTTTTTAGTTATCTGCCCTTGTAAATAATTTGAGAAATCAGTCATGAAATCACCTCTGTAGAATGTTACAGTCACATTTTATGCAAAAGGCGCTTTCAATGTGACAGGAATAAAAGAAAATGCGTTTACATTACGTTGAAATCAATGCTATAATACGCATAACGAATAAAGCCCTGTCACGCATAAACCCAGGTTGTTCGTTTTAGCTTTTCCGCAGCGGTTTGCCATTGAGGCCCGATGTGCTGAAATTGCTGATTAATTTCTTTTGTTGTAAAATAAGGTACACGGGATATATTGAACTTGAGAGGTGTTATAAATGAACGATGTAATAATTATTGGTAAAGGACCCGCTGGAATTTCCGCAGCATTGTATACAATAAGGGCTAATTTGAAAACGCTGGTCATAGGTTTGAATGACAGCGCTCTTCATAAAGCGGGCATGATTGAAAACTATTATGGATTCCCGCAGCCCGTTTCCGGAAAGCAGCTTTTGGAAAACGGTGAAAAGCAGATTTCGCGGTTCGGAGCAGAGATATTAAACGAAGAAGTTATAGGAATAGAAAAAGAAGATGTTTTTGTTGTAAAAACGGTAAAAGGAGAATACCGTGCGTTGACGGTCCTTATAGCTGCCGGACAGAAAACGGCGGATGTAAAAATAAAAAATCTCAATAAATTTGAAGGCAGGGGAGTAGGTTACTGCACAACGTGCGACGGCTTTTTTTACCGCGGCAAGACAGTTGGCGTGCTCGGTTACAAGGATTTTGCGCTGCACGAAGCAAATGAGCTTATTCCTTTTACAAACAACATAACCATATTTACAAACGGACAAAACCCCGAATTTTCGGCAGAATCTTCCGGACTTGCAGGCAAATTCGAGCTTAACGGGAAGCCGATAAGCGCTTTTGAAGGTGAGGATTATTTAGAGAGAATAGTATTCCAGGATGGTTCAGTATATCCGCTCGACGGTATTTTTATCGCTTACGGAAGCGCATCAACAATTAATTTTGCAATGAAAATGGGAATATTGACAAAAGACCGTGCAATAGTCGTTAACGAAAACCAGGAAACGAATATAGAAGGCCTTTTCGCCGCGGGCGACTGCACCGGTGTTTTTAAACAAATATCAGTGGCAGTAGGTCAGGGCGCCGTAGCAGGAAGACGAATGATAGAATACGTTCGGGCTAAAAAAGAAAGCTTCTGAATTGTTTGGTTAATCCGATTCAAGATAATAAGAAAAGTTCAGGTTATTTCTCTCACAGTATTTCATCAGCGCGAGGATCATTTTCTTGCCGCCTCCCACGCCCGTGTTCAGGAAACGGTAAAGGTGGGCGGGGTCAACCCCCAGTTCCCTCCCGAAAAGATTGTAATTGCCTTTGCAGTGCTTTTTCATAAGCTCAAGCATTTTTTCATTGTTTATTCTTCTTTTCATAGTGCTAACCCGTTAGAGAAAAATTACCATAACGTCTG
>DATCLI010000290.1:0-2886 GCA_036563955.1 Clostridia bacterium
GCATAGTGCTGATCCTTATCGCTGTTCACCCTGAAAATCTGACACAACGGCGCCTTTTCCGGAAGCTCCGATTCTATCAGATCCCAGCTTACTGCAGACGGAATTGTTCCGGCTGAAAAACCAATTCTTTTTGTACCGGTATAGTCAACAGGAAGAGTAAGATCTTTCCATGGCATAAGAAAGCGGTAAAGGTTGTAAACCCTGTTTTCTTCCGCTTTTAATTCAACAAGAGCATGCTCGTATTCTCTTAACTTATAAACATTTGAAAATATATTTTCCTTATCGCCGATAATTTTTTTAACCTCAGATATGCTTACCGGGCGCTTGCTGCTGAATAAAGGCTTCTTTTCAGGGCAAAACCTTTCAAGAATATTCAAAGACGATTGTACGTCCAAAAGCTTATTATCAATAAGAGATAAATCTTCGCGAACTTCGGGGTGAGATGCGATCATTCCGTAGTCCTGTTCGCTTACATTGCTTATTTCGACTGCTCCAAATTCCATGAGACTGTTTATTAGCTGTTCACGCTGCTCTTCAATTCCAAGCAGCGCAATTTTGTTCATTTTGACGATCAATGCTTCACAATCCTTCCTACTATCAGCTCAATTGCTTCGTTCATTTTCACGCCGGCTTTTGTTTTTATTTCATCACATTTTGCCTGGGTATCCATTTTTATATCGATTATATCCTTTGCGGCTTTTTCTTCGGCCTTTTGGATAATAGATTTGGCTTCCAGCTCTGCTTTTTCCGCCTCTTTTTCAAGCAAGACGGCAGCTTCCTTCCTTGCGGAAGCAATAATATCTTTAGCCTTTTGCTGGGCTTGCGTTTCAAGCATATCCGCCTGTTCTTCCACGGCGGCGATTTCTTTCAGAACGGCTTCCGTCATGGCTTCACCCCCATATCCTTATTTATTATACCACTGTTCAAATATTTAACAACATTCATTTTGTTCGATTCCAGGGCATAACCTAAACAACTACTCAACCGGGTGCGAGAATTTCTGAATTCTTCGCGTCCTGTTAGCTGTTTCAGGCAGACACTTTTCACTGAAAATTATCGGCATATATAACAAACCTTAATATACAATGCAGTTCCTGCCGTTTTTTTTCGCTTTGTACAGCGCATTATCCGCTTCTTCGATAACATCGGCCGCCGATCGTGTTTTCTCGGTTTTTTCCGCCACACCTATGCTGACCGTAACATTAATGCTTCCTTCGCCTTTTTTGCGGCTTATTATTCTTTTTGGTTTCTTTTTCGGCCTGTCTTTACCCCTTAATATAAGCGGGCGTTTTTCAATATTTATTCTCAGCTGGTCAAGCTGCTCTATTACTTCATCAACAGATTTCCGGGGGAAAATTATAGCGAATTCTTCCCCGCCGTACCTGAAAACCTTGCCTGATTGAATATTTTTATTTATCATTGAGGCTATCATTTTTAAAACATCGTCACCAACCTGATGCCCGTATGTGTCATTTACGCGCTTAAAATGATCTATATCCACCATCGCAACTGAGTATTTATTGCCCAACCTTAAAATTTCCTGCTCCATTGCCCTTCTTGACAACACTCCTGTCAGCGTATCATGGAAAGCAAGCGAATAGGACGCCTCAAAAAGAGCAATGATAAAAATTAAAAATACGGCTGAGAAAAAAATCGACAGGACATCCGGGTAACCGGCGAAATGCAGGATAATAAAACTGCCAAGCGCAGCCCCCGTAAATGCTATATCCATCATCGAAGACAGGAGCAAAAATCTTGCAAGAAGAACACACAGGCAAACGATAAATAAAAATATGCTCAATCCTGGTATGCCTTTACCCTCCGTTACCCGAAAGGCAAGATGTGTCTGCTTTAATCCTGCAAGAGCGGGATTAACCGTACCTGCGTCAACAAGGGTAAAGAATGTTAAAAAAATAAAAATAAGACCTTTTATAAGACCGCTTTTACTTGTTATTCCCCTCTCTTCCATCACGGCAAGCATAATAAACCCAATAGGGATAATCAACGAAATACCGTTGACAAGCGCTTTTTGGTTCAAACCGTTTTTGGTCGATATCACGGACATTGTGAACAACAGGACGGCTACAGCGTAAAAGACCCTGCTGTGCTGAAACCACACGCATAAAACAAGGGCGAAAAACGCAAGTATGTATGGGAGGGTAATAAAAATGACATTCAGCTTATTGAAGGATACCAGTGTTCCCATTGCCAGCATCCAGGCTAAAAACAATATTAGAAAAGGAAAGAGTGCAATAATGGCTTTTTTTCCCTCAAATTTGAACATAACAACCTCACATCCCAAATAATATAACCATCCCGCAAAAACGGCAAGCGTGCTCGGTTGTCTTCAGCAATGCATCAATTCAATATAATGGCATTTGCGATGTTATATACTTTGAATTCCGCTGTACAATATATTGCTGGTATACATAAAAGCTTGTCATTATATATCGTACAGCTGATTTATATTAAGGTTAAATCGCAAAAGCCTTAATATAATACATTTAATTGCAAGACCACGTTATATCATTTCAATTATAGTATAACGGGGTTAACATAGCAACCTTTTACAACCCGCAGGAATTGGCAAAGCGCAGCAACATTGATATAATTTTTATGCGGATATTGGTTATGCGAGCCTAATTTGAGGAGAAGTAAGTTTTATGATAATGATTTTTACCGCGCTTTACTGCGAAGCAAAGCCTATAATACAATTTTTCGGTTTAAAAAAGGATCCCGGGGTCCATATGTTTCAGGCGTTTAGAAACGAAGATATTATCCTTCTTGTTACAAAGCCCGGAATTGTTAATGCCGCGATAGGGGTAACGCATTTATGCTCCGTATATCCGCCCGGCCCTTGCGATCTTCTGTTGAACATCGGCATAT
>DATCLI010000291.1:0-2010 GCA_036563955.1 Clostridia bacterium
GTATTTACATTTCTCCGATTAATCAAAGAAAACGTTCGATAATTAATATTCCGTTGGTTATGAGCAATGGACGTGTAATTGATATGAGAATTGAAAGCAGTGATTTAATCCGGGATAATTAATAAGACAATTTTTATTGACTCGGATGAAATAAATTTTAAAGAATGGAGAATTAAGAAATGGAGAACGGATGGGGCGTAGCAATGTATTTTTCCGGGATAGCCGCATGTTTAGCAGTTGCTACGGCATTAAAGCTGAAAGTGAAGCTGTTCCAAAAGCATTTAATGCCCACGTCAATGCTTGCCGGTGTAATTGGTTTTACCGCGCTTCAGATTGGCCGGTATGTTTTTGGATGGGTTTCTGAAGAAAAGCTTGTTCAGATTCAGAACGAATTGGGTTTTCTGGTTTCACACCTGATGGCGGTAGGTTTTATTTCTTTAGCGTTGAAGGACAGAAACAAGAAAAAAAACAATGATATTGCAAACACGGGATATGCAATTGTTCTTACCTATATGGTTCAGGGCATACTTGGCATGGCCGTTTCGCTTCTGCTTATAAAATTCCTTTTCCCGGATTTATTCCCGCCGTTCGGTATGCTGCTGCCGCTCGGATTTGCTCAGGGGCCTGGGCAGGCGGTTAATATTGGAATCAAATGGGAGCAGGCCGGATTCCGCAGCGGCGCCAATGTCAGTCTCGCGGTTGCGAATTTAGGTTTTGTATGGGCATTGATAGGGGGAGTACCTTTTCTTAACTTCCTTTTGAAAAGGGTATATAAAAACCAGCGAAAGTACAACATCCATGAAGTAAAGGATCTTGAACATGACAAACATTCAGAGCGCACGATTTCTGTTCCGAAAAGCGCCCATATTGATGATCTCAGCATACAACTGCTTTTACTCGGTTCGGTCTATTTATTGACATACCTTTTCATTTATGGTGTTTCTCGATTGATTACGCCGCTGGGCACATTTGGTGAAACAGTGTCAGAAATGCTTTGGGGCTTTAACTTTATTGTCGGTACGGTTATTGCTCTCGGCCTGCGTTTTTTAATGGACAAAATGCGTGTGAAAAGGGTTATTCGAATTAATTACGCCGATAATTACCTGCTGCAGCGAATATCGGCGGGCGCGTTTGATTTTATGATAACGGCGTCTTTAGCCGCTATTTCAATTTCTGTTTTGAGTGATTATTTGATTCCGATTCTCGTATTGACTACCGCAGGCGGGTTGTTTACGATGGTATATACTTATTTTATCGGCCGGCTGATATATGACAAAGAACAGCTTGAGCATATAATAGCCCTTTACGGCATGTGGACGGGAACCATAACAACAGGTATAGCACTGCTGCGCGAAATAGATCCGTATTCGAAAACGAATGTGCCGGAGAACCTTGTGCTTGGAAGCGGATATGCCATATTTGTAGGGTTCCCGCTGATGCTTATCCTGGGTCTGCCGCTGCAGGGATATAAATTAAATCAGCCGATATATTATTTTTGGGCTTTTGTCGCGATGGCAGTGGTAGCGCTTATAATGACGGTGTTGCTGCTAAGGAATATTAAGTCAAATAAAAAGGCGACAGCTAAGGAGTAGAAATGGAAGAGGGCTTATTCAGCCCTCTTCTTCATCAACTACTGTATTTTTTGGCTTACTGTATTTAAAATCGGTTCTTTTCTTTTTTGTATCCGTTTCATCAAGCGCAGGTTTTTCTATCATTCTGCAGTTTCCCTCAAAAACAGCGCCTTCGTCGGTAACGAAGCTATGTACTTCCATATCGCCTATTAAACGAGCAGTGGATTCGAGGTGCAGGTTATTTTTCACATGGACATCACCGCTAATAGATCCCGCGACAATGAGGTTTTCAGCCCAGACATTGCCTTTAATTGTTGCGTTAATAAGCACGATAATATCGCCGGAAGCTTTAATGTTTCCTTCTATACGTCCTATAACCTTAACTGAACTGTCTGACTCAATATCTCCCTTAATGGTCGTATTCTCCCCGATGATAGTA
>DATCLI010000292.1:0-9742 GCA_036563955.1 Clostridia bacterium
GGATAACCGAAGCTCTCGCGGGCATGTGCCGTGACGGCAGGCATATGGTGACAAAAACAACATACCGCTTTTTAAAAACGCTGTTGAACCTTGGACCGGCCCCGGAACCGAACCTTACGGTTTTATGGTCAACCCGCCTGCCTGAGCCTTTCAAGTTATTCTGCGCCGATATTTCAATGAAAACGAGCTCAATACAGTTTGAAAATGACGATATAATGAGGCCGATATACCAGGATGACTACGGTATTTCCTGCTGTGTTTCCGCGATGAGCCTCGGCAAGGATATGCAGTTCTTCGGCGCAAGATGCAATATGCCGAAACTCCTGCTTCTTGCGCTTAACGGCGGCAAGGACGAAATTACGGGTGAACAGATTGCGCCCGAAGCCGAAATATATCCCGACGAATACCTCGACTACAACAAGGTTTACACAAGGTTTGTCAATTTGCAGAAATGGGTCGCGAGGCTGTATGTAAATACGATGAACACGATTCATTACATGCACGATAAATACGCGTATGAACGGCTCATGATGGCTCTGCACGATACCGACGTGCACAGGTATATGGCTTTCGGCATAGCCGGCCTTTCTGTCCTCGTTGATTCTTTAAGCGCGATAAAATACACATACGTGAAAACGGTACGAAACAGCATGGGATTGATAACGGATTTTGAAATAAAGGGAGAATATCCAAAATTCGGCAACGATGACGACCGTGTCGACAGTATAGCCTGCATGATTGTCAAAGGCTTTATTAATGAACTGAAAAAAAACAGCACTTACAGGAACGCCGAGCATACGCTTTCGATACTTACAATAACCTCAAACATTGTTTACGGTAAAAAAACCGGCTCGACACCCGACGGAAGAAAATTCGGAGAACCTTTCGCACCCGGAGCGAATCCTATGCACGGAAGGGACATTATGGGCGCTCTTGCCTGCCTGAACTCTCTTGCCAAACTGCCTTACTCGAGCTGCAGGGACGGGATCTCGCTTACCCTCTCGCTTATGCCAAAAGCGCTCGGAAAAGAACCAGGCATTCAGCGGAAAAATTTCGGCGCTCTGCTTGACGGATACTTTATGCAGGGCGGGCATCACGTTAATGTAAACATCCTTGACCGGGCAACGCTCGAGGATGCGATGGAACACCCTGAAAAATACCCGCAGCTTACTATCCGCGTTTCAGGATACGCGGTAAACTTCATCCGCCTTACGAAAGAGCAGCAGGCCGAAGTTATTTCGAGGACCTTTCACCAGGCGATGTGATAAAACGGGTTAAAAAGGAGGTTTTATGAACGGCAGGATCCATTCTTTTGAAACATTTGGAACGGTCGACGGACCGGGAATAAGGTTTGTAGTTTTCCTGCAGGGCTGTAATTTCCGCTGCGTATACTGCCACAACCCGGATACATGGCCTTTATCGGCTGGCAAAGAATACGGCGCTGAAGAAATAGCCGAAATGGCCGCACGCTATAAACCGTATTTTGACGCGTCAGGCGGCGGAATCACCGTATCGGGAGGCGAACCTCTGCTGCAGATTAAATTCGTTACGGCTCTTTTTAAGCTCTGCCGTGCTCAGGGAATTCACACCTGCCTTGACACAAACGGTTCGGCCGTGCGTTCCGATGAGCTCGATGAACTCATGGAATACACCGATCTTATACTCCTTGATATAAAGCATATGGAACCGGGCATGCATGAAAAGATTACCGCTGCAGAAAATGAACCGGCGCTTTCTTTCGCGAAGTATCTTAATGGTATCAGCAAACCATTTCAAATACGTACGGTGGTTGTGCCCGGGCTTACCGATTCTCCCGAGTATATTACCGCTTTGAAAAATTTCTGTTCAGAATTTCCGTCCCTTGAAAAAATCGAATTGCTGCCATTTCACAAAATGGGAGAATATAAATGGAAAGAACTTGGCATTCCGTATACGCTCGGTAATGTTTTACCCCCCTCAATAGAAAAAATGGAAGAATTGAATAGAATATTGAATAGTTAAATCTTTTATTTTATCCGTTTAATTGAAACAATCGTCAAGGTTGGATATAATAGTATTAATATGTTTCCGGCCTGTCGCATATCATCTGCTGTTAAATGGCTGTTCGGGAATCTTCTTTAAAAGTTGAGGTGGATATGAAATGGCTAAAAAAGCCCATGAATACTTCAAAGTACGCAAGATCACAAGTCTAAAAGACATGGTTAAACAGAGTACTGAATTATTCCCCGACTGCAGCGCCTTTACGCTTAAGGACAAAGACGGCAATTTTTATCATATTACATTCAGGCAGTTTCAGGATCAAATTAACGCACTCGGTACCGCTTTCATCGATCTTGGTCTAAAGAATGCGATGGTCGCCGTTCTCAGCGAAAACCGCTATGAATGGTGCCTTACATATCTTTCTGTTGTTAACGGAGTCGGAGTGATTGTCCCGCTTGACAAGGAGCTTCCCGAAAATGAGATAGCATCCCTTCTTCAACGCTCGGGTGCAAAAGCTGTCATAACTTCGGCTGATTACCTCGACAGTCTCATGATAATTAAAAATAATCTTCCTTCCCTGAAATATGTCATCAGTATGGATAATAAAGAAGACGAAAATGGTGTTTTGTCGATTCAAAAGCTGATTGACAGAGGGCAGCAGCTAATCGGCGAAGGAAACCGCGATTATATAGACGCCGAAATAGACCCTGAAATAATAAACATGCTTATCTTCACATCAGGCACAACCGATACGTCCAAAGGCGTTATGCTTTCACATAAAAATATCTGCCATGACATAATGGCTGTTTCCCAGCTAATTTATGCCGATCACAGAGACAGCATCCTGTCAATTCTCCCGCTTCACCATACATATGAATGTACGGCCGGGTTTTTGACAATATTATACCTTGGCATTTCAATAGGCTTTTGCGAAGGCTTGCGCCATATATCAAAGAACATCCAGGAATATAAGCCTACTTTGTTGATGTCCGTGCCTTTAATTCTCGAATCCGTATACGAGAAGATTGTTAAGAAAGCAAAAAAAGAGCACTCGTACAAAAAACTCAAGTTTGGTTTGTTTATTGCTCCTCTGCTGAAAAATCTCGGAATCGACATCCGCAGAAAATTGTTTCATGAGGTACATGAAAGCCTTGGAGGAAACTTAAGGATAATAATATCCGGCGCCGCGGCACTGAACCCGAAAGTCTCAAAGGCGTTAAGGGCAATGGGTTTCAATCTCCTCCAGGGGTATGGGCTTACCGAATGTTCTCCGATTGTCTCGGTAAACCGCCTTGAGCTGTATAAAGACGGTTCGGTCGGGTTCCCTCTTGCCGGTGTCGAGGTGAAAATTGATAATCCGGGCAAGGATAAAATAGGCGAAATACTTGTAAAAGGCGATAACGTAATGCTCGGTTACTATAAAAATAAGGAAGCCACCGATGATGTCCTGAAAGACGGGTGGCTCTATACCGGTGACTTCGGATATATTGATAAGGACGGATTCCTGTTTATTACCGGAAGAAAAAAGAACGTCATTGTTACGAAAAACGGAAAAAATATTTATCCGGAAGATATTGAGCTTTATCTTAACAGAAGCGAATATATAAAAGAATCGCTTGTATACGGGATTGACAGCGAAGACGGCGAGGAAACAATCGTGTGTGCCCAGATAGTACCCAACATGGAGGTTATTATTGAACAGTTCGGCTGCGCGCCTGAAAAAGAAGAGCTCGAAAAGATAATAAAAAACGAGGTTAAAAAGGTAAACAAAAAATTATCGAATTATAAGAAAATAAAACATTTCGATATCCGTGAAGAAGAGTTTGAAAAAACCACAACTAAAAAGATTAAGCGTTATGTGGAATTGCTCTCGATGAACATATCGAATCTGGCAAATAAGGTGAACATATCTAATCTGGCAAATAAACTAAAGCTGAAATAGGATTGGAGATACTATGCTTGCAACTTACCATACACACAGCTATTTCTGTGACGGAGCCATGCATCCCGAGGATTACGTCCGTGCCGCGATTGATAAAGGCTTTACCGCTATCGGTTTTACAAGTCATGCTCCGGTGCTGTTTGAAACTGATTGGACTATGAAACTGTCACTTCTTAATGATTATATTGAAACAATTCTCCATTTAAAGGAGAAATATAAAAACCGCATACAGGTATATGCCGGCCTTGAAACGGACTATTATACAAACAGCCCGGATTACCGCGGTATGCCGGGGCTCGATTATACAATAGGGGCTGTCCATTTTTTATACAGCAAAACAAAGCAGCGTTATATGGCGCTTGACGGCACACCGGAAGAATTTCTCGAAACGCTCAATACAATTTTCAGCGGTGACGTTGAAGCGATGATAAAAGCTTATTACAGCCTGTATGCCGAAATGCTCAGAAAACGCCCGCCGGATATTGCCGGGCATATTGATGTACTGAAAAAGAATAATAAGGACGATTGTTTTTTCTCCGAAAAATCTCAATGGTACCGGCTTGCTGTTGAAGCAGCGCTGAATGAAATTAAAAAACAGGGAATTATAGTTGAAGTTAATACGGGAGGCATTTCAAGAGGATATACAACTGAAGTTTACCCTTCGGTGTGGATAATGAAAATCATGCGCGAAATGGGAATACCCATTGTATTAAATTCTGACGCGCATCATCCTGATTGGATTGACGCCTATTATGAAAAGGCTTTAAATATGATTAAATCAGCGGGTTATACAACACAGCGAGTGCTTATTGACGGTGTCTGGCAGGATGTAAAGCTGTAAAAAATTTAATTCATTTTTCTTCTATAATCAGGCGGAAACCGAACTCCGCCTGACCAAGAAAGCTGATTATTCCCGTCTTAATTCACAGCCGATCCATAGAAATGAGAGTCTTTTATAACAATTCTATATGCAGCAGCCGTTATTTTTTAACAACAATATTCACCAAACGGCCTTTTACAACAATAATCTTGACAATTTCCTTATCTTTCAGGAAAACAGCGGCCTTTTCATCGTTAAGGGCGGCGTCTTCAATCTCCTTGTTCCCGGCCGACGCCGGCACCTCAATTTTATATTTTACCTGGCCGTTTATTTGTACGGCGAGCTCTATAATATCTCTTTTAAGCGCTTCGGGATCATATGAAGGCCACTTCTGATTGAAAATTGAATACGGATATCCCATCCTTTCCCACATTTCTTCGGAAAAATGCGGGGCAAAAGGAGAAAGCATGATCAGTAAATCGCGGATCGCTTCTTCCATATATTTACTGTTTTTGTTATCAAGCGCTTCATATTTATACAATGCGTTTATAAGCTCCATTAAACGCGCGATTGACGTGTTGAACTGGAATTTATCGGCATCCTCCGTCACACTCTTTATAGCGGTATTTCGGACAAACGCAAGCTCCTTTTCATTCGGTCCGTACAGGTCGGAGCCTGCTTTACCGTTACCCGATGAAAATATTTCAACAAGCCTCTCCACACGTCCAATAAACCGCGAAATCGCCTTTATCCCTTCATCGCTCCAAGGGCCTCCCTCGGTATACGCAAATCCGAAAGCCAAATACAGCCTGAATACGTCCGATCCGTACTCTTCTATATATTCGTCAGGCGATATTGTATTACCCCTTGACTTGCTCATTCTCGCGCCATCCGGTCCAAGGATCGTTCCCTGGTGGACAAGCGACAGGAATGGTTCGTCGAAATCAAGATAACCCATATCGCGCAGCGCCTTTGTGAAGAACCTTGCGTAAAGCAGATGCATTGAAGCGTGTTCGGCTCCTCCGACATATTTATCAACCGGAAGAATCTTATTTATCCATTCGCGGTTGAACGCTTCCTTATCGTTGCGGTTGTCGGGGTATCTCAAAAAATACCATGATGAACATACAAACGTATCGAGTGTATCCGCATCGCGTTTGGCGGGTTTTCCGCATTCCGGACAAACCGTATTAATGTATGATTCGCACCTTAACAGCGGAGACTCTCCATCGGGCGTAAATTCAACGTCATACGGGAGTTCGACGGGAAGCTGTTCCTCAGGCACAGGCACTATTCCGCACTGTTCACAGTAAACAATTGGAATAGGCGACCCCCAGTACCGCTGCCTTGATACAAGCCAGTCCCTTAACCGGTAGTTCACCTTTTTCTCGCCTTTGCCTTCCTTTTCAAGCTTCTTTACTATCTCATCCCTTGCTTTTTCGGACGTCATTCCGGAAAACTCCATACTGTTTACAAGTATGCCATCCTCAATAAAAGGAAGCTCGTCAGGCATGCCGTCCCTGCCGCGAATAACCCTTCTGATTGGAAGGTTGAATTTCTGAGCAAACTCAAAGTCCCTCTCATCATGAGCCGGAACGGCCATTACACAGCCCGTTCCATACCCGGCAAGAACATAATCCGCTATCCATATCGGGACTTTCCCGTTATTTACAGGATTGATCGCATATCCTCCCGTAAATACGCCCGTTTTTTCCTTTACTGTGGACATCCTTTCAATTTCGCTTTGTTTTTTGGCAAACTCCTTGTATTCTTCAACCTGCTGCCGGTATTCTTCTGTTGTTACGAGATCGGTAAATTCACTTTCGGGAGCAAGGACAACATATGTTACTCCATAAAGCGTGTCCGCCCTTGTTGTAAATACTTTGAACGCCATGTCGCTGCCGTCGACTCTGAACTCCACTTCCGCACCTTCGGAGCGGCCGATCCAATTCGTCTGTATTTTTTTCGTTTTTTCAGGCCAGTCAAGGCTCGGAATACAATCGAGCAGTTCCTGCGCATACTCGGTAATCTTAAAAAACCACTGTGTAAGATCTCTTTTTGTTACCTCGTTGTGGCATCGTTCGCAGCTTCCGTCGACTACCTGCTCGTTGGCCAATACCG
Organism: Clostridia bacterium; assembly: GCA_036563955.1. Lineage (GTDB taxonomy): Bacteria > Bacillota > Clostridia > DSM-8532 > DSM-8532 > DTU069. Next base: position 6,864 of record DATCLI010000292.1, read on the forward strand.
TTTTACAGCTTGGGCACCAGTTAACCGGCGCCTTTTTACGGTATGCAAGCCCTTTTTTATAGAGCTGCAGGAATATCCACTGCGTCCATTTATAGTATTCGGGATCGCACGTAATAATCTCATAATCCCAGTCGTATGTTGCGCCCATATCCTTAAGCTGTTTTTCCATTGTTTTTATATTCCCGTATGTTGAGTCTTTAGGATGTATCCCCGTTTTTATCGCATAATTCTCGGCGGGCAGCCCGAATGCATCAAATCCCATAGGATGAAAAACATTATACCCCTGCAGCCGCTTCATCCTGGCCCATGAATCGGTGAGCCCGAAATTATACCAATGGCCTACGTGAAGATTGGCCCCGGACGGATATGAGAACATCTCAAGGCAGTACAGCTTTTTTTCCAAATTCTCTCTGTCAAACTTGTAAAGGCCGGTCTCTTCCCACCTTTTCTGCCATTTTTTGTCTATCTCAGTTGAATAAGACATCCTTACTCCTCCTACTTAAGCATTGTTAACATTTAAAAAATATATCGGAATACAACAATAACCGATAAACAAAGAGTTAACACTAACTATATATTTATCCGCGCTTGAGGTTAATTTGTTGAATCGAGTGCGACTATTTTTCCATCCTGCCACAAATGTTCCAGGTTGTAATACTCACGATCCTCTTCATGGAATATATGAACCACTATATCACCGTAATCCATAAGCACCCATCTGGCGCTGTTATACCCTTCCCTTCTGAGAGGTTTAATGTCTTTTTCCTTAAGCTTTTTTTCAACTTCATCTGAAAGGGTTTTTATGTGCGTCGTCGACGTACCGCTGCATATAATGAAATAATCCGCAATCGTAGTAAGCTGCTGGATGTCTATAACCCTGACATCCTTTGCTTTCTTGTCATGCAGCGTATTTATTATACAATCATATTTTTCTTTTAAATCCACCGAAAGCATCATCCTCCTGGCAAATTCTTTTAAATATGTTTCTATGATAACCCTTATGGCGCCGTCTTTCAAGGTGTAATTAAATATTATCGATGTATTTGCTGTTCTCCCAGCGTGCGTATCCCCCACACGGCAGTACAATATCGCTGTCTTTCACGGGAAGGCCTATTTCGCCCGCGGTTATTCTGCCGCCCGCTTTCTTCCTGAAAGTCATTTCCATTATATTTGCCGGAACATAAGGAGAAAACCCGGTCGTATATGAATTCACAAGGACAAACAACGGGTCTTCGGAAAGAAGGCTGGCACATTCCGACAATAACCTGTACATCTGATCTTCTATTTTCCATATTTCCCCTTTGGGGCCTCTGCCGTAAGACGGGGGATCGGTTATAATTGCGTCATACGTTTTTCCGCGCCGTATTTCTCTTTCAACAAATTTTATACAATCATCGACAATATATCTTACCGGTTTTTCGGCAAGGCCTGAAAGCTCCGCGTTTTCACGGCACCATCCGACAACGCCCTTTGACGCGTCAACATGGCATACCGAAGCTCCCGCCGAAACGCAGGCAAGAGTGGCTCCGCCCGTGTATCCGAATAAGTTCAGCACACGAATTTCTCTTCCCGCTTTTTTAATTTTTTCGGCCATCCAATCCCAGTTAACAGCCTGCTCGGGAAATATTCCCGTATGCTTAAATCCCGTAGGAGTAACCTTGAATTTTAATTTTCCGTATTCAATAACCCATGATTCGGGTATTTTCTTCAATATTTCCCATTCTCCGCCGCCGCGCGAACTTCTATGATAAATTGCATCCACATTTTCCCGTATTTCCCTGCTTTTTTGCCATGGCCATATAATCTGAGGGTCGGGCCTTCTCAATATAATATTGCCCCACCGCTCAATTTTTTCTCCGTCTCCCGTATCGAGTATCTCATAGTCTTTCCACGCGCGCGCAACGAGCATAGCGTTCCTCCCATCATTTGCTAAAGGAAATAAACCGTAAATCTAAGCAGGTAAAAACTCAAAATACTGCTCCCTGAGCATATAGTCCACAGGCAGTAATTCTTCCTGGTTATATGCTATATAAAGCTTTGCCAAAGCGGCTTCAAAAGAAACATTTGCGAGTGGTATCGCTCCGCTTTCAAGTATTACCCCGCTTGACGCATACAGATCGCCCCCGGGGTTTTTTATCGACGCAATATAAAAGTCTATTCCCGCTTCCCTGCATTTTGTCACAAAACGCGGCAGCGAATACATCTGTTCGCCCGCGCACGCTGTTCCCGAATGGTACATCCCGTGAAGAACAGCCTTCGGACTGCGGTCGAGATCAAAAAAGCCGTAGTCAAGCCCGGGGTACGGCCTTATCGCCAATACCCGGTTTGAAAAATCGATATTGCCTTTTATAAGTTTTTCCCTGTTTTCGAGAAGTTTTTCTTTTGGGGGGTTTATTTTATTTTTTATCAACATTAATTTCCCATTTTTCATTTCACCGAAGTCGACGCCGCCGAAACTTGAAAACTGGTCATTATACTGGTCGGCTTCGATTATTCTTGTGGAAAGGTATACTATACTCCTGCCGCCGTTATCCTCAAATATCGCATATGCGCCTTTCATTTGAGCTTCTGTTATGAACCGGACCGCGTTATAGAAATTATTAAGCCCGTTGCTTCTCTCGTCTTCGAGCGGGTAATTGCTTCCGATGATAATAAGAGGTATGTTAAGGTAATTGAACAAAAACCCGAGCACTGCGGAAGTGTAAGGAAGCGTATCGGTACCGTGAGTCACGATAATACCGTCATATCTTTCAGGGTTAACTGCTTTTATTTTCTCATACAGCACAGTCCAATTATTCGGAACGATATTTTCGCTGAGAATATTATATGGCTGTATTGCGTCGAATTCAACATTGATATCGTATTTCTCATTAAACAGC
>DATCLI010000293.1:0-7048 GCA_036563955.1 Clostridia bacterium
AATCATATCAACAACCATAGGAACAGCGTGTTTTGCCGCTGAAAACAGCATTGGTTGGACAGCGGATGAACTTGCCTTTATGGAAGAGCATCCGGTGATTCGTCTCGGAGTTGACTCTGAGTTTGTGCCGTTTGAATTTATCGGTGAAGATGGTGAACATAAGGGAATTGCCGCAGACTATCTGGCTTTAATTAGTGAAAAGACCGGCCTGCGGTTTGAAGTCATAAAAGGCTTAACCTGGCCAGAAGCCTATGATATGGCGCTTAAAGGCGATATTGACGCGCTGCCTGCTATTGGTAAAACAAAAGAAAGAGAAGAACACTTCCTCTTTTCCGAACCTTATTACTACTATAAAAGAGTAATCGTAACGCGTGATATAGATACGGAGATATCGGGATTAGACGATTTGGAAGGATACGCCGTAGCCGTACAGCGCAATAGTTCGCATCACAGCTACTTATTATCTTTCCCGAATATAAACTTAAGTCTTTATGATTCTGCCGAAGCTGCGCTTGCTGCCGTATCAGCGGGAACTGAGAAAGCCTTTGTCGGAAACCTCGCTACGACAAATTTCATTGTACGTTCTAACGGCATTACGAATCTCAGATTTGTGGCTTTTGAGGCTGAGAAACAGCATGCGATATGTTTTGCTGTCCGGAAAGACTGGCCTGAACTTGTAAGCATCATTAATAAAGCGATAGATTCAATCCCCGAAAGCGAAAAACTTGCCATAAATAACAAGTGGATAGACCTCGATACCGACATAGATTACAGACCATATATCCGTACCCTGTCTATTATCGGCGCTTTAATCATTGCCGTTTTATCCGTATCATTTTTCTGGATTGCCCGGCTAAGAAAAGAAATCCGGCACAGAAAACAGGTCCAGCTTGATTTGGAAAAAGCAAAGCGGGAAGCCGATAAAGCAAATGAATTCAAATCAAATTTCATGGCAAGAATGTCCCATGAGATAAGAACTCCTCTGAATGCGATAACGGGAATGTCATACCTGTTGAAAAAAACTGAATTATCGTTAACGCAGAGCATGTATATCGACCGGATTACACAAGCGGCAATTAACATGCTGAGTATTATAAACGATATCCTCGATTTCTCCAAAATCGAAGCAGGCAAAGTCGAGATTGAGAACACCTCATTCAGCATGGATCAGGTAATTCAAAATGTGGTCAATATTGTTTCATATAAAATAGAGGAACAGGGAATAGGTTTCAGATTGACAAAGGACCCCCTTGTTCCCAATTGGTTTTTCGGGGATCCTAAACGGATTGAACAGGTTCTGCTTAATGTCCTGAACAATGCCGTTAAATTTACAAGTGCGGGTGAAGTGTCGCTCGACATTCGTTTAGTGGCCAAGGAAAATGACAAATATCATATCTCATTTACAGTTAAGGATACCGGAATAGGTATGTCGGAAGAACAGGTGAACAAGCTGTTTACACCCTTCGAGCAGGGTGACAGCAGCATAACCCGCCGTTTCGGAGGTTCCGGATTAGGATTGTCCATTGCCAAAAATCTGCTGGATATGTTGGGCGGAGAAATAAAGGTGTACAGCACGCCCGGGGAAGGCTCAACCTTTATTCTTATGCTTGCGCTTAATGTCGATAATGAGAAGGAATCTGTATACAAAAAGGCCCTTTCAGCTAATCACTTTAAAGATGTCAAGGCTTTGGTTTTGGAAAAGTCAGGTTCAAATATAAACCTCATTGACAGTTATTTGGCCAGGTATGGAATGAACTGTGAACTTACCACTTCGGAAACCAGTGCACTGAATATGCTCGAAGCAGCAAACGGTAAATTTGCCAAGCCATTCGACCTGTTTATTATTGATTACGATACTCCGGCCGAAGGCGGTTTCAGATTTGTTGAAGCAATACGCAGCAACAATAAAATTGTTAAGCTTCCGAAGATTATAATGCTTTTGCCGATGATGAGAGAAGATTTGTTTGATAAGCTTAATGAGTATGGAATTGATATGGGTATAGGAAAACCAATCATGCCCTCAACATTACTGAACGGGATTCTGGATATTTTCAATCTGAAAGCGGTATCCGGTTCCAAACCTTCAGCTTGCAGAGGACCCGAGCCGGTAAAGCCCGACAGGCCTTATCATGTATTGCTCGCTGAGGATAACAAAACGAACCAGTTGATTGCCAAGTCGCTGTTGGAGCAGGCAGGGATGGAAGCTATCATTGCAAATGATGGGAAGGAAGCCGTAGAGCTGTATCAGGAGCACAGGGATAAAATCGATTTGATATTGATGGATTTACATATGCCTGTCATGAATGGTTATGAAGCCGCGGAAAAAATTCGGGAGCTGTCAGACGGCGTTCCTGTTGCAGCGATGACGGCGGATGTAATTACCGGTGTTCGCGGCAAATGCGAGCGAAGCGGAATGTACCATTATATCAGCAAGCCATTTAATCCCGATCATTTTATTCAAACCGTCAAAGATATTATCGCTGAAAACAAACCTGGCATTGATACGGATGCGGTTATTCTTGACCGGCAGCTGGGTATAATAAATATGGGCGGCAATATTGAGCTGTATCAAAAAGCATTGAAAGAATACCGCAGCGAGAACGAGGATACTTTGGACAGGCTTGAAAGTGCGATTTATGAAAAAAGATACGATGATGCCGCACAAATTGCACATAAGATAAAGGGCAGTTCCGGAAGTATAGGCGCCAAATTACTGCAGGATGCAGCCATGTCATTGCAAAAAGCTCTTAATCAGAAAAAGGAACTCGAAATAGCACCATTGTATGACAGATTTTCAAAATTACTAAGAAAACTTCTTGAGGAATTAAAGTAATTTTGGAAGAATCCAGAAGTTGGCGAAAGCCATAAGGAAGGGATGGTTAAAATGCTATTTAAGATTTTGGTAGTTGATGACTCGGCATCCGACAGATTGATCATAAAAGACATGTTAAGTGAAAATTATTGCGTATTGACTGCTTGCGACGGTGCGGAAGCCATGCGCATGCTTAATGAGCATGATGATATCAGATTGCTCATTCTCGATCTGAATATGCCTAATATTAACGGGTTTCAGGTTCTCGAAGCGATTAAGGAAGACGAACGGTACAGGGAACTGCGTACTTTAATATTGACTGTTTATGATGAACTGGAAAATGAAATCAAGGGCTTGGAGCTTGGCGCTGTTGACTATATCCGCAAACCAATACACATGGCTTCATTGAAAGCGAGGATTGATATTCATGTCACACTGCTGCGCGCCGAACAAGCTCTGAAGCAGCAGTTGGATGAACAGAAGCTTACTTTTAATATGATTTTCAATCAAGCCCCTATTGGCATTGCAATTACACATTATTCTATTGATTCTGACGAGCCTGTTGTAATAATTAACCCATTATTTGAGCAAATCACAGGCAGAACAAAAGAAGAACTGATTCGTTTAGGTTGGGAAAATATAACCCATCCGGACGACCTGGAAGAAGATATTGAAAACCTTAAAAGGCTTAAATCAGGTGAAATCAAGATGTATTCAATGGACAAGCGTTATGTTAAACCGGACGGTTCAACCGTTTGGGTACATATGATTGTTGCCCCGCTGAATTTTCCTGATGACCGGCACTTCAACCATATCTGTCTTGTTCAGGATATCACCGAGCAGAAAGTGGTTGAAGAAGCGCTGCACGAGAGCGAACGCAGCAAATCTGTTTTCTTGTCCCATTTGCCGGGGCTCGCATACAGGTGCAATTACGATCGCGAATGGACAATGCGGTATGTTTCGAACGGCTGCTATAGTCTGACGGGCTATCCGCCGGAGTGCATGTTGTATAACAGGGATTTATCCTATAATGATATCATTTCGCCCGAATACCGTGAAATTCTGTGGGAAGAGTGGAAGCATGTTCTTGCGGAAAAACGGCCCTTTAAACATGAGTATGAGATTATTACCGCCTCAGGTGAGAAAAAGTGGGTTCTGGAAATGGGTCAGGGGGTCTTCAACGAACAGGGCGAAGTTGAAGCGCTCGAAGGGATCGTTCTTGACATATCGGACAGAAAAGCTGTTGAAGATGCTCTTAAATTCAATTATGAGCACGATATACTGACAGGGTTGTATAACCGCGAATATCTGGTGTCCCTGCTTGAAAAGGATATCAGGTCAAGGAAAAAATCAAAAAAAGCACTGATCGGTGTTAACCTGAGCGCGGTACAAATTTTAACAACAAAATACGGGTACCAGTATACTCAGAAGCTGATAAAAAAAGTGGCTGAGGCTCTTAGCCGGCATTGCACCGGTAATCGCCTGTTGTTTTACTCCCGTGAGTATCGCTTTGTTTTCTATATCGCTGACTATGAAGATAAAAACGAGCTTGTTGATTTCAGTAATGATATTATAAAAACTTTAGAATCCTTATTTGAGACGGACAGAGTTGGCGGTGGGATTGGAATTCTCGAAATTGATCAGAACCAAGGCAAAGTCGGTGTTGATTTACTGCTGAGAAGGCTCCTGATTGCCTCTGAAAGGTCTGTCGGTTTGTATGGAAAGGACTATGTGATCTGCTTTTACGACGAATATCTGGAAGCTTTGGTTAACCGCGAAAGAGATATTGAGGAAGTTCTTAATGCCATAGCGGCGGATGATAACACTAAAGATGAGCTGTTTTTGCAGTTTCAGCCGATTATGGATTTAAAAACAAATATAATTCGCGGTTTTGAGGCGCTGGCCAGGTTAAAGACAGAAAAGTTCGGACTGGTGCCGCCTTTGGAATTCATTCAGATTGCCGAGAAAACAAAGCTTATTCTTCCGATCGGCGAAAAAGTGATTATAGAAGCATTTCATTTTTTAAACAGGCTAAAGAAACGCGGATATGATGAAATCTGCGTTTCAATCAACATTTCCGCGATTCAATTGTTGAACCCCGATTTCGCGGGCAGGCTGTTTGAAATAATGAGCAAAATGCGGATTAATCCGAAGAATGTTTGCATAGAGATTACGGAATCGATATTTGCTTCCGATTTTGATAAAATCAATAATATTATTGAAAAACTGAGGGACGCGGGGCTTTACATAGCTATAGACGACTTTGGAACAGGTTATTCTTCCCTGTCGAGAGTAAAAGAATTAAGCGTTAACTGCTTAAAAATTGACAAGTATTTTATTGACAGGCTGCTGGACACAGACATAAATAAAGCTATAACAGGCGATATTGTTTCAATGGCGCATAAACTGGGGTACTGCACAATTGCCGAAGGAGTCGAGTGCGAAAGCCAGCTTAATTATTTAAAAGAGCATGGCTGTGACAGGATTCAGGGATATCTGATCAGCAGGCCGATTAATGAAGAAGATGCGATTAAGTTCTTAAAAAAGCATGATAAAATCATCCGCTAAGTTAACAATTCTTTAATGGTATTGGATAATATAAAAATACCTTTTCTGATTGCATCAGGTTCCAGGTGCCCATATCCAATAAGAAGCTTGCTTGTATGCAGTCCTTTTTTTATGCAGTGGTTTTCTGCCGGAGTAATATATAATCCGTTTTGCCGGCACCTTTTTTTAAAAGCGCCGTCAAACCGCATTCCGGGAAATTCGACAGCGACATGCATGCCGGCCGAATCCCCATAAGCAATCCACCCGCTGCCAAAGGCTTCTTTCAATGACTCCAGCAGCACCTGCCGGCGCCGGCCATAAATTTTACGCATTTTCCTGATATGCCTGTCAAGCTTGCGGGTTCTTAAAAATTCCGCGAGGGCAGCCTGTTCGAATGGAGGATTTTGTACATCCGTATGAGTGCGTAGATTGCGCCAGCGCTCCTGGAGCGGATGGGGCAAAATAACATAGCCTATCCTCAGCGCCGGAAAAACTGCTTTGCTGAACGTGCCGACATATATCACGCGGTGAGGATCCATTGAGTAAAGCGGAGCGACGGGCTCGCCGCCGTACCGGAATTCGCTGTCATAATCGTCTTCAATAATGTAAAGATCATTTTCTCTCGCAAAGCGAATGAGCGCGGCACGGCGTGAAGCGGGAAGAATCCCCCCCAGGGGAAACTGGTGGGACGGTGTAACGTATATAGGTCCTATGCTTTGACAATTTATCAGGTAATCGGTTTGGATCCCGTCTGCATCTACCGGTATGGGAACAATCGAGCAGCCCCTGTTAATAAATGTACCCAGCATTCCGGTATGACAGGGGTCTTCCATTAATATACTGTCACCGTCCCTGCAGAGAATATTCGCAATAATGTGCAGTCCATGCGTCGCTCCCGCGGTTATAAAGATGTCGTCAGGGGAAACCTTAAGACCGCGGATTCTGAACAGCCATGCCGCAATTTCCGCCCGAAGGCAGGGCAGTCCCTGCGGCCCCGTATAACCAAAAGCTTCAGGAGTCAGTTCTTCATAAGCCTTATGCATAAGCTGCTGCCAAAGGAATCTGGGGAATAGACTTAAGTCCGGTTTGCCCGTCCGGAAGCTTACTGAGATCGGCACTGATGCCCGGTCTTTTATTTTTGCAGATAATGGCGGCTCAGCCGGTTCAATGCATAAGCCTTGAGCAACCCGCGTAGGAGCTCCCTGACGGCTAATAACGAAGCCTTCCGCGATCAGCAGGTCATAAGCCTCGCAAACCGTATTGCGGGAAACATTGAGCTCCTTTGCCAATTCGCGTGTGGATGGCAAAGCCTCGCCGGCCTTCAGATGTCCCGATAGCATCATTTCTTTCAGAACCTGGTAAATTTGACGCCACAACTGTAATTCACTTTTTCGGTCCAATTCAATTCCTAACATAATTACTCCAACTGTTGGTTTTTGTAACGTCTGCGCTCGTAGCTAATTTCATTCGATTCCTGACATTATTGCTCCAACTGGCACTGAGAAATATGTGCCGTACTGGCACTTAAAAGAGCCAGTAGTTTGAGTAAAATTATACTATTATGTATTAAAAATGCAACAAATTTCGGAAAGAAGGCTTTTGCGATGTAACCTTAATAAAAATCCGCTGTACAATATATAGTGACAAGCTTTAATGCGTACCAGCAATATATTGTACAGCGGAACTCAA
>DATCLI010000294.1:0-2358 GCA_036563955.1 Clostridia bacterium
CCTGTTGTACAGAGGGGGTTGTATTATGGGATGCAGGTGTGAAAACAACAATGTGGCTCAGAAAGAGCAGGAGCTTATAGAAATAATAGAAAAACACAAGGGTAAAAAGGGAGCTTTAATACCTGTGCTTCACGAGGCGCAGAATTTATACGGCTATCTTCCGCTTCGGGTTCAAAAAATAATATCTGAGCGGATGAATATCCCCCTTGCTGAAATATATGGAGTTGTTACTTTCTATACACAGTTTTCACTAAACCCGAAAGGAAAGTACCAAATCAAGGTGTGCCTGGGAACAGCATGCTATGTTAAGGGCTCAGGCAAAATATATGAAGAACTGAAAAAAGAATTGAAACTGAGCGAAGACGGTACCACCGAAGACGGACTGTTTTCTCTGGAATCCTGCAGATGTATCGGCGCCTGTGGGTTGGCTCCGGTTATTATGATCAATGACGATGTTTACGGTCAATTGGTTCCGGCTGATATTCCTAAAATTATAAAGAAGTACCGTGACCGGAAATAAAACCAGTTGTACGAAGAGGGCCGAATGTAATTGGGGGTGTTTTTCAATGAAATCCTTAGCTGAATTGGAAATTATCAGGAAAAGAGCGGTAAATGAGCTTAACCTTAATAATAAACCGAACGGAATAAGAGTTACCGTCGGTATGGCGACATGCGGGCTCGCTGCGGGAGCGGAACCCGTAATGGAGGCATTTGTTGACGAATTAAAAAAAAGGAATATTAATGATGTACGCGTCACGAAGACAGGCTGTATCGGAGTGTGCAGGCTTGAGCCCATTGCGGACGTTATTAATGCGAAAGGCGAAAAAATAACTTATGTTAATCTTGACGAAAAAAAGGCAAGAAGAATTGTTATAGAACATTTGATAAACGGTCGGCCGGTTAGTGAATACACAATCGGCAAAGCAGAAAACTAAAGGGTTCGGCGGATACGGCGTATATACTGCGCCGAATCCGCAGCTTGATTTGCGGCCCTGTTGAATTGAGTATAAATCCAAATCGGAATGGAGGGTCAAATATGATGTATAAATCACATGTATTGATATGCGGAGGCCCGGAATGTTCGAAGTCCGGGATTGCTGAGATAAATAAACAGTTTGAAAAACTGCTTCGGGAAAAGTCGATAGAGAATGAAGTAAAAATATTAAAAACCGACTGCTTTGGATTATGTGAAAAAGGCCCGATTATTGTTGTCTACCCTGAAGGTACGATATATTCGGAAGTAACTCCTGAAGATATAAAGGAAATTGTAGAAGAACATCTGGTTAACGGAAGGATTGTAAAAAGGCTTACTCTTGGCGGAAAGGAAGCAAAGGAAGCGCTGAAAGGCCTCGAAGAGGTTTCATTTTTCAAGCACCAGATGCGTATTGCGTTAAGAAACTGCGGAGTTATCAATCCTGAAAACATAGATGAATATATCGCAAAAGACGGTTACAAAGCGTTAGGAAAAGTTTTAACTGAAATGACGCCTGAACAGGTAATAGAAACAATAAAAAAATCGGGACTGAGGGGAAGAGGAGGCGCAGGTTTCCCGACAGGCTTGAAGTGGGAATTTGCGGCAAAAGCTCAGTCAGATCAAAAATATGTTTGCTGCAATGCGGATGAAGGCGACCCTGGGGCATTCATGGACAGGAGCATTCTTGAAGGGGATCCTCATTCCGTTATTGAAGCGATGGCAATTGCAGGATATGCCATCGGCGCGGATCAGGGATATATTTATGTGCGTGCCGAATATCCGACTGCCGTAGCAAGGCTGAACATGGCTATTGAACAGGCAAGAAACTATGGGCTGCTTGGAAAAAACATATTCGGTACGGGTTTTAACTTTGATTTGGAATTACGCCTCGGTGCGGGCGCGTTTGTATGCGGGGAAGAAACCGCTTTGATGACTTCGATAGAAGGAAAAAGGGGAGAGCCGAGGCCGCGTCCTCCGTTTCCGGCACACAAAGGACTTTGGCAAAAACCAACAATATTGAACAATGTTGAAACCTATGCTAACGTGCCCGTAATATTTTTAAAGGGACCGGAATGGTTTTCCGGCATCGGAACTGAAAAAAGCAAGGGTACGAAAGTGTTCGCCGTCGGCGGTAAGATAAACAATACAGGGCTTGTAGAAATACCGATGGGAACTACGCTCCGCAAAGTTATTTATGACATCGGCGGAGGAATTCCCAACGGCAAGAAGTTTAAAGCGGCGCAGACGGGAGGTCCGTCGGGCGGGTGTATCCCGGCAATCCATATAGACACCCCGATAGACTACGATACATTATTGGCACTCGGTTCAATGATGGGTTCCGGCGGACTTATTGTTATGGATGAAGACACATGCATGGTGGACAT
>DATCLI010000295.1:0-6582 GCA_036563955.1 Clostridia bacterium
CCTTGCCGTGTCATAATTGGTATGCATTGAATAAACGCAGATATCCTTTTTTATGCATTCGGCAATCATCGCCCCGATGCCGCCTGCGGTGTTAATATTTCTTAACGGCTTAAAAAGCGGCGGGTGGTGGGATATTATAAGCCCTGCGTTTTCTTTTGCCGCGGCCTCCAGTGAACGCCCGGTAAAGTCAAGGCATACGAGTACTTTTTTGACATCCTGCTCCGGATTTCCCCACTGAAGCCCTGAATTATCATATGCTTCCTGAAGAAAAAGCGGCGCTTCGTTTTCCAAAAGGCCAATTATGTCTTTTATAAACACAGCTTCACATCCTTTACACAGTATCTGCTCTTAATTACCATGTAATTTCATCATAAGCCTTTTTCATATCGGTAAGCAAGCTGTTTTCTTTTATATGCGATTCTTTCATCCTTGGAGATTTTGCCATTCCCTGCACAATCCTGTCCTGCGTCTTTATGCGCTTTTTCAGGAACTCTTTCAGAAGCGGCTCACGCTGCTCAAACAGGCGCCTGCCTATATGCAGGTGAAAATTATCTTCTTCCCTCGCAACTCCGTCATACACTGCCTTTATTACGGGATGGATCCTTCCTTCGTGCTTCGCAAGCGATTCCTCGATAATATTAAACCCGTATCGGAAAAGAAATTCTCTGAGCGCTTCTTCGGCATACATAGGCTGCATCAGCAGAAAATCCGCCTTTTTTGCCGTATCAATTGATTTTTCGATTATATCCCTTATTAAAACCCCGCCCATGCCGGCGATTATAATAACATCGCATCCGTCATCCTTTACAGGTATAAGGCCGTCGCCATGACGCAGCTCAATTTTGTCCTGCATATGGTATTTAATTATGTTTTTTTCAGCTTTGCGCAGAGGGCCTTTTTTAATATCGGTTGCTATCGCCGTCGGACATTTTCCGGACTGTACCAGGTATATGGGCAAATACGCATGATCGGTTCCGATATCGGCCGGTTTGCTGCAATGGCCCACCATTGACGCGACCTTTTGAAGGCGTCCTTTTAAATTAATCATTTCCGCTTCCTCTTAATATATTTCGTTAACGGATCAGCCGAATAAATCCCGGCAACCAAAACAAATGCTTCCAGGATCAAAGAATGTGAAATTTAAAAAGGATGGATAATTTTGTCTATCCATCCCAGGTTTATTGGTGGGCCTTCAGGGACTCGAACCCCGGACCAACCGGTTATGAGCCGGTTGCTCTAACCAACTGAGCTAAAGGCCCTTGTGGCTCCCCAAGTTGGACTCGAACCAACGACCCTGCGGTTAACAGCCGCATGCTCTACCAGCTGAGCTATTGAGGAACGTCAAAAATCAGCGCAAGTTATATTATACTGTCCAAACCTTATTTGGTCAAGAGGAAAATTTCTGCCGGGAATTATTTGTTTACACCCGGCAGGTATACTGTATTCACAGGTTTTTCAAACGCTTATTTTACCCTCTTGTCTATAACTCTTTTTGCTTTTCCTTCGCTTCTTTGTATGCTTTTGGGTTCAACAAGCCTTACCCTGCACGTTAAGCCGAGGACACTTTCAATGTTGCTGCGTATTTTCTGCTCGGCTTTCTCAATTTGCCTTACCTGGTCCGATAACATTTCGGGTGTCATTTCAACCTGAACTTCGAGGCTGTCAAGCGTTCCGACCCTGTCTACGACAAGCTGGTAATGCGGAGATGTAAGGCCGAGTTCAAGAAGCACGCTTTCGATCTGGGACGGGTATACATTTACTCCGCGGATAATAAGCATATCGTCGGTGCGCCCCGTAACTTTACTCATGCGAAGCTGCGTTCTTCCGCATTCGCATTTTTCAGGATACAGCCTGCATATATCACGGGTACGGTAGCGTATCAGCGGCAATGCTTCTTTTGTAATACAGGTAAACACGAGTTCGCCTTCCGCTCCCAAAGGCAGTACTTCTTCCGTTTCAGGATCAATAATTTCAGCGATAAAATGATCCTCCTGGATATGAAGGCCGTTCTTGTGCTCGCATTCTATTGAAACACCCGGTCCGATAATTTCGGACAGGCCGTATATGTCAATAGCCATAATCCCCATCTGGACCTCAATTTCCCTGCGCATTTCCTCGGTCCACGGCTCGGCGCCGAATACACCGGCTTTTAATGACAGGTCTTTTTTCGGGTCTATTCCCATCTCCTTCATTGTTTCAGCCAGATAGAGAGCGTATGACGGCGTGCAGGTAAGTATCGTTGAACCGAAATCCTGCATGATTTCAATCTGCCTTTTCGTGTTTCCGCCCGATATGGGAATAACCGTGGCTCCTATTTTTTCCGCCCCGTAATGCACGCCGAGACCTCCGGTAAATAACCCATACCCGTATGCCACATGGACAAACGATGATTTATCGGCTCCGGCTGCGGTTAAACACCTGGCCATGAGTTCGGCCCACATATCAATGTCGTTAGCGGTATAGCCCACAACGGTCCTTTTTCCGGTTGTGCCTGTTGACGCGTGAATTCGTATAACTTCGTCCATAGGCACGGCAAAAAGGCCGTAAGGATAAGTATCCCTTAAGTCCTGCTTATAAGTAAAAGGAAGCTTTTGAATATCTTTTACAGACTTTATGTCGTCCGGTTTAACCCCGCGGTCTTTCATTTTCTGCCTGTAATGCGGGACGTTTTCGTAAACCTTCCGTACCGTATTGCAAAGCCTTTCACCCTGAAGTTTTTCAAGCTGTTCTCTATCCATGCATTCATATTCGGGATTCCATATACCCATACCTGTTCCTCCAATACAAAAAATTTGTACAAATGTTTTACATACGGTCGATAATCCGTATACCGGTCAAAATTGCAAAAGCCGGCTTAATCAGTGCAATCATACTGCCATTTGATAGCCTTTATCAAAAGCTTTAATATTGAGCTCCACAAACTTTTCCTTTACTGTTTCGCTGATAGCCTCATGCCAAGTCTCAACGGGAATATCGGTCTTTTTTGCCATAATGCCGAGCATGACTATATTTAAAACCTTTATATTTCCAAGCTGCCTTGCGGCATCCAAAGCCTTCACCGGTATAACGTTCGGAAAACGGGCCGAGAGCTTTTCGATAATTCCTTCGGGATATTTCGCGCTGCCAATGATAACAGGCATAGGATCTATCCGCTGCTCGTTCACTATTATTGTGCCGCCTTCTTTTGCGTAATCAACCCAGCGCAGAGCTTCGAGTTTTTCAAAGCACAGCAGGATATCGGCCCCATCCTTTTCAATAACGGGTGAATTTACATTTTTGCCGATCCGGACATATGTTATTACGCTTCCGCCGCGCTGAGCCATTCCATGAACTTCCGACATTTTCACGTCATAACCCGCTTTCATGGCCGCAGCTCCAAGCACCTGGCTCGTTAAAAGCGTGCCCTGTCCTCCAACCCCTGCAATCATAACCGATAAATTACGCATTGCTGTCACCTGCCTTTTCAAACGCATTGAATTTGCATACATCAATACAAAGATTGCACCCTACGCACAATGCGTCATTTATCCTTATTCCTTCGCCGGTATCAACAATTGCCGGACAGCCCAAACGCATGCACGCCTTGCAGTATTTGCATAAATCATCGTTAACGCGAACCGAACCGCCGTACTTAACCGATTTCAGCAGCGCGCATGGCCTCTGCGCTATTATGACCGAAGGCTCGTTCGCGCTTGTTTCTTCCCTGACAGCCCTTTCAAACTCATCCAAATCGAAAGGATCGCAGATTCTTACCCTGTCAATGCCGATAGCATGGCATAATTTTACGAGATCGACCTGCCGTGTCGTTTCTCCTTTAAGTGTTTTCCCCGTGCACGGGTTATCCTGATGCCCGGTCATTCCTGTAGTTGTGTTATCAACGATTATAACAGTCGAGGTCCCCTTGTTGTAAACAATGTCAATAAGGCCTGTTATCCCTGAATGAATGAAAGTCGAATCTCCTATAACCGCTACGGTTTTGCGCGCAAAATCGCCGCCGCGCGCTTTTTCAATGCCGTGCGCCATTCCTATGCTCGCGCCCATGCAAATGCACGTATCCATCGATTCCAAAGGAGGAAGCGCCCCCAACGTATAACAGCCTATATCACCAAGCACGACAAGTTTATTCTTTTTAAGCGTATAAAACACTCCGCGGTGCGGGCACCCTGGACAAAGCACGGGAGGTCTTGCAGGCACGTCTTCCTGCTTTTCTTCGCTGTTTGCACTGTCTGCTCCAAGCAGTTTTTCGCGTATTAAAGCGGCACTGTATTCACCAACAATCGGCAGCTTTTCCTTGCCTGTGCAGTTGATTCCGATTTTTTTCAGGAAGGTTTCAATAAACGGATCAAGTTCTTCGATAACATACAGCGTCTTTACGCGCGACGCGAATTCCCTTATGAGGTTTTCGGGAAGCGGATAAACCATTCCGAGCTTCAAATATGACGCGTCATTGAAAGCCTCCCTCGAATATTGGTATGAAATACCGCTTGTAATTATCCCTACATCGGTACTTCCCCATATAATTTTATTAAGTCCGGTCTCTTCGGCATAAAGGGCGAGCTTTTTCATGCGCTCTTCAACCGCGGCGTGCCGTTTTCTTGCCATCGCCGGCATCATAACGTTCTTTCCGAAATCCTTTTTATACGGTTTAAGCGGGATTGTTTCCCTGCCGTTTAATTCTACAATGCTTCTTGAATGCGAAATGCGCGTCGTAAGCCTTAATATGACCGGCGTATCAAATTGTTCGCTGATCTCAAGCGCTTTTTTCATGTAATCCTTGCATTCCTGGCTGTCGGAAGGCTCAAGCATCGGAACCTTTGCCGCGAGCGCATAGTTTCTGCTGTCCTGTTCATTCTGCGAACTGTGCATGCCCGGATCATCGGCAACGCATACTACAAGCCCGCCGATAATACCGGTATATGAGGCTGTAAACAGCGGATCGGCGGCTACGTTCAACCCTACATGCTTCATCGAGCAAACCGCTCTTGCCCCTCCAAATGACGCGCCTATTGCGACTTCCAGCGCGACCTTTTCATTCGGAGCCCATTCCGCGTATATATCATCATATTTTGCAATATATTCGGTAATTTCGGTACTCGGTGTACCAGGATACGCTGAAGCAACGGTTACCCCCGCTTCATATGCCCCCCTTGCGATGGCTTCATTGCCAAGCATCAGTCTTTTCATGCGAAATCTCCTCACTAAATATCCAATCCTGAAGCAAGATATTATCAGGACCTTGTATAAAATAAAAATAATGTATCCGGGAAAGATGTACCTTCCGCGGCCATTTAAGTTTATTGAATAATATTATACACGATTGAGCATGTATGTAAATAGAATATGGATTATTTCAGGGTTACAATCGTGACGCCCGTTTCGCCTTCGCCGTATTTGCCCAGCCGGAACGAAGCAACGTGCGCATGGGTTTTAAGGAAATCATGGATTCCCTTTCTAAGCGCCCCGGTGCCCTTGCCGTGAATGATCGACACTTCATGCAAACCCGCGATTACAGCTTCATCAATATATTTGTCAGCTTTTCCCCGCGCCTCTTCAATATTGCACCCTCTTATATCAAGTTCAAGCGACACTGCTCTGCTTTTTACGCCCGTAACAATTGACTGACCGACGGACTGCGTTAATTCCTTCTGCTCGTCCACAAGCTTCAATTGAGTTACGTGAACCTTAATCTTCATAATACCCGCCTGGATCTGGACCTCTCCGTTATCGTCCGGCAAATCAAGCACCGTGCCTTTGCGGTTAAGGTTAAGTATCATGACCGTATCGCCGGGCTTCAGGTTTTCGGGAGGCTCCGCATAGCCTTTTTCGGGCAGCACCTGCTCGGCCGTGAGGTAATCAAGCTGATTAATACTCTGCCGTACGCTGCTTCTAAGCTCCATTATTTCCTTATCGTGAATCATCTGCTGCTGCGCTTTTTCAAGTTCTTTCAGCCTTTCGAGCAGTTCATCGGCTTCACGTCTTGCGTCAAGCAGGATTTTCCTTGCCTGCTGCCTTGCCTCGTTGATTATCGACTCCTTCTCTTTTTCCAGTTTTCTTATCTCCTGGCTGTGAGATTTTTTCAGGCGCTCTATCTCGAGCTTTTCTCTTTCGGCCTGCTCCCGCTCTTTTTCGGAAGCCGCGCGGTTCTCCATTATATCGGATAAAAGCTCCTCAAACTGGATTTCATCGCCTTTAAGAAACTTTCTTGCTTCATTTATAATTTCATCGCTTAAACCGAGCCTTTTGGATATCGCAAAAGCGTTGCTTTTCCCGGGCAGTCCAATCAGAAGCCTGTATGTCGGCCTTAACGTTTCAACGTCAAATTCGCAGCTTGCGTTTATAACGCTTTCGGTCGTCATCGCGTATATTTTCAATTCGCTGTAATGCGTTGTCGCTATTGTTCTTATTCCTCTTTTTGTGAGCATGTCAAGTATCGCCTTCGCGAGCGCCGCTCCTTCGACGGGATCGGTTCCCGCTCCGAGTTCGTCAAACAAAACAAGCGAGTCTTCGTCAACTTCATTCAGAATATGCACGATATTCGTCATATGCGATGAAAAAGTGCTGAGGCTCTGCTCGATACTCTGT
>DATCLI010000296.1:0-4261 GCA_036563955.1 Clostridia bacterium
GTATGAACGGAATATCAAACATGGTAAGAGCATAAATAATGCTAAGTGTAATATTGGTGGACAGTGATGCTGTAAGCTGAGGAAGCACAACATTGAAAAATTTACGCATTTCCCCCGCTCCGTCTATTACGCTGGCTTCTATAATTGATTCGGGAATCTCTTTCATATTCGCATAAAATATCATCATACCCGGTCCGATACACTGCCATATTACTACCATTACAAAAATCTTAAAAGTTAGATTCGGATCCCCCAGCCATGCACTTTTTTCAAGGCCTATGCTGCCAAATAAAGTATTGAGAATACCAATATTCGGATCAAATACTAACAGGGCAAAAAAGCCTACAATAGATGTGCTGATAACGTAAGGCAGGAACAGCATAAGCTGCAAATATTTATAACACTTTATCTTAATATTCAGAGCATATGCAATAAAAATCTGTAACGGTGTAATAATCAGAAGAACACAAACCACATATTTCAGATTATTGCCCAAGGCATTAAAAAAAATTCTCGACATCCTTTGCTCAAAAAGCAGTTTATGAAAATTACCCAGGCCAATAAATTTCATATCGCCTATACCGTCCCATTCAAAAAAGCTGTAGTACATTGCACAAAAAACAGGGGCGATCATAAACAGTGTATATAATATAAACCCGGGTGCAATAAATCCAATATATGGCCTCTCTTTTTTCATGCAGGTATTACCTCCTGGTTCAGTCGTAATATAAAAGGTGGTAAAATACATACCACCTTTTATATTAATATTCAGACTGGTTATCGGGTCATCGATTCAAGGGTATCAACAAATTCCTGGGGAGTAATAGCCTTCGCCATAACCTTAGTTTGATCCTCCTCCCAGACCTGGCGTGGATTCTGCCCTTCCGCCTGAAGCTTGCCAAGTATGTCATAATAGCTTACAGTCTGGATATCAAACTGTGCAATCTCATTGATAATCGGATTCTTTGAAACAATCGCTTTTACACCGGGTATGCAATCCAGAGCATCAATCCATAATGTTTGGCCTTCAAGGCTTGCAAAGAAGTTCAGGAATGCAATTGCGGCTTCAGGGTTCTCGGTATTTTTGCTGATAGAGAAACCACATGAATTTGTTCCGACAAATGGTCTTACTCCATCCTCCGTGGGAAGCTGGAATGCCCCAAAGTTAAGTTCAGGATTGTTCTGCTGAATAGTCTGTATATTCCATGTACCCTGGATACACATGGCAGCCTCGCCTTTAGAGAATGCCAGCAAAGCACCGCCCTCGTCAACTCCTAAAAATCCCGGGCCGTAGTATCCCTTGTCAGCCCACTCAAGCATTTTTTCATATGCAGCCACAACCTTCGGATCGTTTACTTTCACATCCTGTGTCCTGGATTCCTCGAGCCAGTCAAGAGACATCGCCGCCAGAACGGGCTCGAAGTGGAACAAAGTAGGCCAGGGATCCGACCCGCTGAATGAGATGGGGATTATACCTTCGCTATGTATTTTTGCCAAAATAGCCTCGAATTCACTAAAAGTCTTAGGTACTCCTATACCAAGCCTTTCAAATATATCTTTATTGTAGAATACCGCTCTGCCGCCAACCTCGGCAGTGGGCGATGCATAATAGCGCCCGTCTATTGTCACTATTTCCTTTGTTGTATCACTGAACAGAGAAAGATCGACAATATCCGTGATGTCCATAATTACACCCTGTTTGACATAAGCCTCCAGGTTTGTTGTCGCCGTACCATTTGTCCAGAACAGGTCAGGAGCTTCACCTGCCTGAATAGTTGTTGCAAGAAGATTATTATACTGATCTGCAGTCTTAATCTGGTATTCAATTTTCACACCCGGATTTTTTACAATGAAAGCATCAATAACCGCCTTCAAAGGAGCTTCAAACTGAGGTGTATGTTCCCAGATTACAAGACTCTGCCCCGCAATAGACGTACCTGCGCCGGAACCGGAATCGCCGGAAGATTCCGCCGCCTTTTTATCAGGCGGTGATACCGCATTTTCAGTTTTTGATGGTGAACATCCCGCAAACACTGAAATGATTAAACAGAAAACTACCATCAGACAAACATTTGCAAACTTACGATTCATTGTTAAACCTCCCCGTTTTTTAATTCATATTTATGGGATTAGTATAGCAATCTGCCTGCAGAGCCACAATTAACACAATTTATCCGTTTATTCACAAATTTAATTATAATAATTTTTAATGGTTGGAGCATATTCACAAAATTATGTATATTTCACTATTTTAGTCTTTTTTATATTTATCGGAAACTTTCTGCACTGTAAGCTTCCAGTCAAAGCTGTTGTCTGCGGAAACATCAATTTCGTCTGGCACAGATATAAAATAGGATTTTAGTCCGTTTTCCCGGCTCCAACGTATATTTACCATTCCAAACGGTGTTGGAATACTTCCCTCACACCATTCTATATCAGTATCTGGTATGGAAATGCCTATTTTTCTAAAACCCCTCTCTTCTATTCTTATTCCTAAAATATACTTACTGAGAAAATAAGCGGGAAAAGCCGACCATGAATGACAATAACTCCGTGTTCTGCTAACTTCATAAAACCCGGGGAATACCTCCCAGCAGGTTGTGCTGTCATACCTTAGCATATCGCCCCAGCGGATTTTAATATCCCCCAGCAAATGCTTTATCTGTCCGCTGCTTGCCCATACCTCATACAGGTAAAATAGAATAAATGGCGATCCGGCATTTAGAAAGTATTTTGGAGGTGTCAGCAGGTATTGTTCCGTAACCTGCCTTTTTTTAATATCGGTAATGGCTTCAAACAATAATAGAAGTGAGTGTGTCTGTATGCTGAACGTATTTGAATATCCGAATTCGGGAGACCAGCCGTCATAAAACGCTTTCTGCTCATCACTCCATAAGTTGTCGTTAATATAATTTAACAAGCGACCACTTATTATAGAAAACCTTTCTTCATCTGCTTTATATCCCAAAAACCCCGCAAATCCCGCCGATACTTTAAAGCAATAAGCAAGTACGGCCTGCTGCCCTGTTACCACACCCTTATTGTGTATGTCCATATCTGCCCAATCAAGCATATTCCACGCGCTAATTAAGAAAGCACCATTTTCATTGATAAATCCGCTATAATACATCATTGTTTTTCTGATTTGAGGGTAGAGCTCCGTAATTATTTCCGTGTTTCCTGTAATCTTTATGTAAAATTCAACAGCTATTACCCAGTTCATCATCCACATAGGTATTGCGGTATCCCAATCGGTGGGAGTCAGAGCATTCATTAGAGGCGTATTTTTGTATGCTGAAACAGCCAGCTTTAAGTTGTGCTTTATAAAATCATATTCCCCAAAAATATATGCATTTATATATGTGCTAATCAGAGAATCTCCAATCCAAAAGGCCTGTTCATACGTCGGGCAGTCGGTAAAGCTGTCCTCCATGCATAACAGATGTGTCTGCCTGGAAATATTCCAGATTTTATTCAGCAGGTAATCACTGCATCTGAATGTGCCAATATTAGTTGAAGAATATGTAGAATGTCTTATTTGAAAAGAGTAGATTTCCACATTACCGGTTTGGTTTTTAATTGTAACAGCGGCAAAACGGCATCCCATTCTTGTCATGCACCTGTATCTCTGATATCCCTCACGGCATACATACCTTACCGAATTGTTCAGTCCAACCGTATAATCAATTTTCCCTTCGAACATGTTTTCAAAGCAATAAATATCAAGCACTGTTCCCGCCGAGGCTTTCAGCGAGAACTCAATACTGCCCGCATAAATATCGCCAAAATCAACTATAATCCTGTTATAATCCCCTTCAACAGGCTCCGGAACTACAGTGGGAATATGGTTATTCCAAAGAATCCCGCACAGACTGTCAGTTATCGGGTACCGCTTAACATATTCCTCATTTCTCACCAAAGAATAGATATATTCGTCAAAAAAAACGTATTCATCGTCAATGCCTTTAATATACCGCTCATATTCCAAAATTTCCGATACGCTTTTGCAGTTAAATATCTTACGGTGTAATTCAGTGTGCGTCTCCATCCTGTTGAATTCGACAAGTCCTCCGTAAACCTCACTATAACCGTCAATACATGGTACTATCCGATCGGTCGGCCCTATAACAAAAAATCTGCTTTTCAGGCTGCCGCCAATAAAATCAAACCGTATCTGTTCAGGAAACTTAAACTCAATATGGCAATACAGATCATCATACTTGCCTGATATTTGAAGTATAAAAAAATGCTTTCCTTTTTC
>DATCLI010000297.1:0-3987 GCA_036563955.1 Clostridia bacterium
CAGCCGGATTATTTACTCCATTGTAGGGATTGCCGGGATCTACAGCATTAGTCTTCTTTTCAGAGAGGCTCCGGCTGCAGAGTAATTCAATATCCAATACCTGAGTCGACAGGAAAATGGAGTATATACTCCTGGTAAAAAAGGCGCATGTCAATGAATATGCGCCTTTTACCATCCTCTTTTATAAATAGCCGGAGATATTGCTTAGCAGTTTCATCGTTTTTTCCGCGCTCATACCACCGGCTTATACAACCTGTGAAATTTCTTCTGCTTCGGGAGCTTTCAGTGCTTCAAGATTTATAGTGAGCGAGAGTTTTTCCAGAAAGACAAATTCCATTTTGCCGACCTGTAATTCCATTGGTTTTAATGCTTCATTTATTTCCTTTTTCAGCCTGTTTCGCATGACTTCAACAACCAGCGTATCCATGGACAAACTCCTTTCTCCAACATGTCCGCGCAAAAATAAAAAGCCTTTGAAAAAGGCTTGTCTTATATCAACTGTATTATAATGATATATTATTTCCCAAATAAGAAAAAGGAAGCAATCAAAATTACTTTTTTAGAATCATTATCTCGATTCTTCTGTTTTTCTGACGGCCCTCCGCAGTATCATTATCGGCAATTGGCCTGTGTTCGCCGTTTCCGGTTGCTGTTAATTTCTCAGGATCAAGATTTAAAGATTCAATTAAATATATGACTACATTTGTAGCCCTCTTTGTAGAAAGCTCCCAATTGCTTGGAAATAACGGTGTGTTTATCGGGACATTATCTGTATGGCCCTGAATCAATATTTCATTTTCAAGAGGAATCAAAGATTTTCCAAGCGCATCAAGTGTTCTTTTTCCTTCACTTAAAATTTCGGCGCTTCCTGATTCAAACAACACCTGTGAATTCAAGCGAATAAGCAGATAATCCCTCTCATCTATTACTTCAACAAGGTCTGAAATACCTAATTTTTCAATATCTAGTTCGAGCTGTTCCTTTGCCTTTTCCAGTTTTTTTCTCTCTATTATTTCGGTATCATCAAGAATTATTTCTTCTGCAGGTTCAATATAGCGTTCTTTGTCAACCTTTTTATCACCCGTATCATCAGGGTTTACAAAGTTTACCGTTAATATGCTCTTACCCATATTGCTTCTGAGCATGTCTCCGCTTGCTCTATGTATATATGAGCTTCTTAAGGCGTTAGCCAGAGTTTCAAACTTTTGTTTATCGATTGTTGCCATCGAAAAAAGAAGAACAAAAAAGCATAGGAGGTTAGTCATCAAGTCTCCGTATGTCGTCAGCCATGTACCCGCGTCAGCCGAGTCACCTTCCTTTTTTTTCAGCTTTGACATCCTATCACCACCTCATACCAACCAGCCGTTAATCTTTTATTCCGCTGTCTTGCTTCTCTCGGCATTCGCTTCTTCCCCGGCTATAAGCTTTTCATAAGCTTCCCGCTGCTCAGGCGACAGGAAGGTTTTTAGCTTGTGTTCCATAATTCTGGGGTTTTCTCCGGATTGGATTGATAATACTCCTTCTATCATCATTTCCTTTATTCGTATTTCTTCCTCACTGCTTTGCTGTAACTTTGTCGCAATAGGCAGACATACCCAGTTTGACAATACGCTTCCGTAAAAGGTTGTAACCAGCGCAAGGGACATTGCAGGACCAATCATGGACGGATCGTCAAGAGCTTTCAGAAGGTTTATCAAACCCAGCATTGTTCCAATCATACCCCAGGCTGGGAACTCAGCCGCCAGAGTCTTAAAAAAGGCAATACCCTTACCGTGCCTAATACCCATATTGTCAAGCTCGAGCTGCATGGAATCCCGTATAATCTCAGGCTCGACGCCATCAACAACCAATTCCAGCGCTTTTTTCAAATAATCATCCCTTAGATCCTCCTGCCCTGATTCCAGTGCCAGAAGTCCTTCCCTTCTCGCCTTCTGCGACATTTCCACAAGCATTTGTATTGTCTGGTAAGTGGATTCCTCTTTTTTTGCGAATAATTTCGGAAGTAATTTACCCACCTTTTTTACATCATCCATTGTAAAAGCGAGAACGGTGGATGCAATACCTCCCCCAAAAGTAACCGCTATCGAGCTCAGGCTCCAGAATGACGAAAGAGAACCTCCACCACTCATCATACCGTATAACAGAAACCCGGTTCCCAACAGAAAACCCAACAAGGTTGCAAGATCCATAATCAATACTCCCTGCCCATAGGATTTTTTCTTTAGCATCTAAAACTCAAAGGATGCAAAAAGCCGCTTGCTTATATCGGCAAAGTTATTTATCTTCTATTGATATATCGTAATAATTCAATCATTACTTTATAGACGACATACCTTCACTAATCCAAAAAAGAGCCGCATCAATTAAATGGCATTTGCGATGTTATATACTTTGAGTTCCGCTGTACAATATATTGTTGGTACGCATTAAAGCCTGTAACTATAAATTGTACAGCGGATTTTTATTAAGGTTACATCGCAAAAGCCTTAAATTTAAAATTTTAGTTGAATTTTTATGCATTATAATGTATAATCATACATTATATATTTTCGGAGGTGCGCTATGAAACACCTGCTGTGTTTAAATGATTTAACTTCAGAGGAAATCATTGGGTTAATAGATTATGCTGATAGACTTAAATATGAGCATAAAAACGGAATCCGTCATGATCATATCCTCAGGGGCAAGACATTGGGAATGATTTTTTCGAAATCTTCAACACGCACCCGCGTTTCTTTTGAAGTCGGAATGAGACAGCTCGGCGGCCATGCATTGTTTTTAAGTTCCGCCGATATTCAGCTTGGCAGGGGAGAAACCATACATGATACGGCAAAAACATTGTCAAGGTATATTGATGGCATTATGATACGAACATTCAACCAAAAGGATGTTGAAGATCTTGCGCATTATGGAACCATCCCGGTAATCAATGGTTTGACTGATGAACTTCATCCATGCCAGATACTTGCTGATTTAATGACGATACGCGAAAGCAAAGGCTTTCTTAAGGGCTTAAAACTCGCTTATGTCGGTGACGGGAATAATGTAGCAAATTCGCTTCTTATCGGCTGTGCAAAAACTGCCATGAACATATCTGCAGCAACGCCTCCAGGTTATAATTGCGATAAGAAATATGTTCAAATAGCACAGAAGATTGCTTCAATTACTGGTTCATGCATAGATATTTCAACCGATCCTGCAGCTGCAGTTACCGGCGCCGATGTCGTATATACCGACACCTGGATAAGCATGGGTATGGAAGCGGATAAAGACAGACGCATAAAGGATTTTGCGCCATATCAGGTGAATGCCGATCTATTTTCGAAGGCGAAACCCGACGCTGTCTTTTTGCATTGTCTTCCGGCCTATAGAGGATTTGAGGTAACCGAAGACGTTATTGACGGGCCTCGCTCACTCGTATTCGATGAAGCTGAAAACCGTCTCCATATACAAAAAGCCGTTATGGCAACCCTTATGGGGTGATACGATTAAGGGGGAACTAAATTTGGATTACTCATTTATAATACGTCGTGCAAAACCTTCGGATGCCGCTGCTATTTATGAGATTATTCAAAAAGCTTTCAAAGAATATGCGGAGGCTTCTTCTCTGACGGGGCTTGAAGCTTTGAAGGAAACTCCTGAAGATATAGAAAAAGAAATAAAAAACAAGGTTGTTTACGCAGCGGTAATTGACAATGAAATCGTTGGAACGGTGCGTGTTGATATTACAGGTGAAAGTGCTTATATCAGCAGGTTCGCCGTTCTTTCCTCACATCGAAATATAGGTATTGGAAAAGCGCTGATGAATCTTGTTGATAAATATCTTCTGTCAAAAGGCGTTAAGCAGGCTTTTTTGCATACGGCATCAAAGTACGCGACACTAATGCGCTTCTATTACGGAAGAGGGTTTTACGTCGAATCGGTTTCACACGACAGGGGTTATCCGCGCGCTAAGTTAGTGAAAAAATATGAAGAGGTAAAAAAATA
>DATCLI010000298.1:0-4582 GCA_036563955.1 Clostridia bacterium
TATTTTGTCATGTTTCAATGATATGCCAATCCATCTCCATTTATCATCCGTTTTCACTTTTGCTCTTATTTTTTGCGTGCCTGCTGCGCTTATATGCGATATATCTTCAAACAAAGGGCTTTCAGCTATTCCTTCAAATCCAAAGCCTTTCCATCCGTACACGTTTATCAGTTTACTTTTGTTATCGGCAAGTTCAATTGAAATCAACTCATCAACCGAATCATCGTTCAAATCGCAGAAAATATAATCGTCAAAAGGTCTTGAAAGCCTTGAACCCAGCCATTTAGGGTAAATAGTTTTTCCATTCCAATTATAAATGAACGGCCTGTTTGCCATAACAGGATCAAACCTTGCTTCTTTATATACTCCTACCGACAGATCTTTCGTGCCATCGCCGTCCACATCCGCAACATGAATCCTCCATGGGTTTAAATTTTTCATATCATACACCTGTATTCGGTTCCCGCGATCTTTTTGCAGCGACATAATCACCAGTCTTTTCCCGTATTTTTCTCCCGGCTGTTTTAAAATCATAACAAACTCTTTTTTACTATCACCGTCCAGATCACCTGAGGAAAAATCAAGTAAGAAACTGTTCATTACACAGACAGAAGCAATTATTACAAAAAGGGCCGACGCGATAATCCATTTTTTTATTTTCATATCATGATTGCAACCTAATCTGTTTAAATCATTTCTTTTTTACAATACTTCCAGGTTAAGTATATCAGCAACGCCTTGCCATATCAATGTCATTTGCGATGTTATATACTTTTAGCATTTTGCGATGTTATATACTTTGAGTTCCGCTATACAATATATTACTGGTACGCATTAAAGCTTGTCACTATATTTTGTACGGCGGATTTTTATTAAGGGTACATCGCAAATGCCTTATATCAACGCTTTAAAATATAAATGCCCCTTATTTCAACAGTGTTATTAGAATTAAACTACGTTTTCAAACGCCCATGAAAGAAAGCGTTTAATCAGAAAAACAATCTTTCTCTCTAAATAAGCCCTGGGCTGGCCTCGGAAGCAGCCTGCGGACAAAGAAACTTCAGAGGAATGCATTTTGGAGACATATAGTTGCTCTTGTATTTGGTTCTTCAGCACTATATAATTTATTTAATGTTAAACACAGATATACCGCTTACAAAGCAAAGCAATGGAGGCTGCCCGATATGAGTTTTCCAGGTTTCAGTGATAAAGCGCTGCGTTTTCTTCTTGAAAACAGATTCAACAACAGCAAGCAGTGGTATGACAGCCACAGGGATGAATATAAAAAATACGTCTATAATCCTTTTGTTGAACTTGTAAATGAACTTGCACCCACAATATTGCAAATCGACAGCCAGATCATAACCGTTCCGTCAAAAATAATATCAAGGGTACGAAGAGACACCAGGTTTACAAAAGACAAGACTCTTTACAGGGACAACGCATGGATAGTTTTTTTGCGCGACAAATCCCGCATGTCCACATCTCCCTGCTTCTGGTTCGAAATTAATCAAACCGGTTCAAGCTACGGTGTCGGTTACTATCACGCAACGCCGCAGACTATGGCTGCCATGCGCAAGATGATAATTGAAAAGCATCCTGCGTTTCTATCAGCGCTGGAATGCTATGAGTCTCAGGATGAATTTGTAATCGGCGGTGATATGTTCAAAAAAAGCAAAGCGCCTGATCAGCCCGAAAACCTGAAAACATGGATCGACAGAAAAAACATATATTTTGAAAATGTTCAAAACAATTTTAGTCTCGCATTTTCAAAAGAACTGCCTGACGTACTGAAAAAAGGCTTTCTGAAACTAAGACCGATTTATGATTTTTTTATTCTTACCGATTGAAGTCGCTGTATTAATCTGCTATAATATTATTGGTCAGACCACCATACCATCAGCGGAGGACCATATGGAAATAAACCCGATCAGCATGAAAAGGATTTATCAGTCGGTGATAGAGCAGTTTATTGGCCTG
The DNA here is from genome assembly GCA_036563955.1 of Clostridia bacterium. Taxonomy (GTDB): domain Bacteria; phylum Bacillota; class Clostridia; order DSM-8532; family DSM-8532; genus DTU069. Next base: position 1,981 of record DATCLI010000298.1, read on the forward strand.
ATTAAAGACGGAAAGCTTACGGTTGGACAAAAGCTTCCTTCTGAGCGTGTTCTTGCCGAAATGTTTAACGTAAGCAGGGCTTCGCTAAGAGAAGCATTCAGCGCGATGGAAATTATAGGGCTTATAGAAGTCAGACCTGGGGAAGGTTCTTTTATAACGGACCTTAATATTGCACCATTTATTAATACAATAGCCCCGCTGTTTCTGAAAAACAGCTCAATGGAAGACGATTTGCTTGAATTTAGAAAAATGCTTGAGCTTGAAGCCGTTAAACTTGCCGCCCATAAAGCCGGAATGGAAAACTTTGCTATGATCGAAGAATCGCTTGAAATGATGAAAAAGGCCATTGAAAATAACGATACTGTGTTGGGGGCTGAAGCCGACATAAACTTTCACAAGGCTCTTTTTATTTTATCGGGTAACGTAATCCTAATGAAAGCTTCAGAGTATATTGGTTTTATTTTTGAAGCCTCCGTTAAATTCAACCGCGAAAAAATATTAAGGAACAGCAGAAATTCAGAATATCTCTATCAACAGCACAGACAAATTTATGAAGCGGTTTGCAGCAAGGATGCAGCGCTAGCGTCCGAAATGATGGGCAAGCATCTCGACTATGTAAAAACAGATATATTAATAAGCCCATAAAAACAATACCTATATTCCGTTATTGGTGGTCTGACCACCAGATTATTAAACCAGGTAAGCATAGACAGGAGGAATAAATTCGATGGAGATTAAAATTCCCTATTCTGGCACTTACAAAACCCTCAATGTCGATGAATCACAAATAAAGGGAATTTTATCCGCAGAACCGGAAAAATACGCTGTAAGCGCCGGCGAGGCCGAAATTGTGAGAAATGCGCTGTGTAGCCCAATTGAATCCGAAAGGCTTTGCGATATCGTAAAAGGAAAAGAAAAGCTCCTTCTTATAACAAGCGATCATACAAGACCGCTTCCAAGCAAGATAACCCTTCCTATTCTGCTTCAAGAAATACGAAGTAAAAATCCCGGGATTGAAATAAAAATACTTATTGCCACCGGGTTTCACAGACCTACTACATATAACGAGATGGTAAATAAATTCGGCCGCGATATTGTCGACAATGAAACAATAATAAACCATGACTGTACCGAAGAGAAGAACCTCGTTTATAAAGGGGTTCTCCCATCAGGTGGGAAACTGTATTTGAATTCTCTTGTAGACTGGGCTGACATCGTAATTTCCGAAGGATTTATCGAACCTCATTTCTTTGCCGGTTTTTCAGGAGGAAGAAAAAGCATACTTCCCGGAATCGCCGGTGAAAAAACCATATTTGCCAACCACTGCTCACAATTTATCGCCGATAAAAACGCAAGAACGGGAATACTTAAGGAAAACCCAATACACAAAGACATGCTGTTTGCAGCGGAAAAGGCAAACCTTGCATTTATATTAAATGTAGTTATCAACAGCAAAAAGAGAATAATAAAAGCTTTTGCCGGCGATTTCATAAAGGCTCATGAAAAAGGTTGTGAGTTTGTACGAAGTTTTGCCGGAATAAAAGCTGTAAAGTCCGACATAGTCATTACATCAAACGGCGGATATCCCCTTGATCAGAATATCTATCAGGCGGTAAAGGGAATGACCGCGGCTGAGGCATGTGTTAACCCCGGCGGCGTAATCATAATGGCTGCGGCATGCAATGACGGTCACGGGGGCGAAAGCTTTTACCGATGGTTCGCGGAATCTTCATCACCAAAGGAAACATACGACAAAATAAATTCGATACAACAGGACGAAACCATCGCTGACCAGTGGGAAGCCCAAATTCTGGCAAGAATCCTGATAAAGCATAAGGTTATAATGGTATCCGATATTCAAAGTAAAAAATTGATAGAGAATATGCATATGATATACGCGGCTTCTCTCGAGGAAGCCCTTGAAAAAGCACGGCAGCTGACAAGCGCCGATGCCGGGATTGTTGTTATCCCTGATGGAGTCGGGGTTATAATCAGGGATTATTAAATGGAATAGTTTACGCCGGAACCTAAAGCGGCGGGTTAAATCAACATGGATGATTGAGAGGGATTGGAAATGAACATCTTGGTGTGCATCAAGCAGGTACCCGGAACCAATAAAGTTGAAGTTGACGAACAAACCGGTGTCCTGAAGAGAGCCGGCATAGAGAGCAAAATGAACCCTTATGATCTTTATGCCCTGGAAACAGCCCTGCGTATCAAAGAACGCGTCGGAGGCACAATTACTGTTTTAACAATGGGACCCATGCAAGCCGAGTCAATTATTCGAGAAGCTTACATGATGGGAGTTGACGAAGGTTATATTTTATCAGATCGGACATTTGCCGGGGCTGACGTACTGGCGACATCGTATACGCTTTCCCAGGGCATAAAAATTATAGGGAATTTTGATCTTATAATCTGCGGAAAACAAACTACTGACGGAGATACGGCTCAAGTCGGCCCTGCAATAGCCGAACATCTTGATATTCCTCATGTCGCATGGGTGTCAAAAATAAACGAAGTGGATGACAGGAAAATCACAGTTGAACAGGATCTTGCCGAAAGCGTTGAGTGTGTCGAATTATATTACCCATGTCTTATC
>DATCLI010000299.1:0-3952 GCA_036563955.1 Clostridia bacterium
AACTAGTCCGTATGGTTTTTTGAACTCGCGCTCCCTATTTTAACCCTGATTCTGATATTTACGCTGATTATTCTTTTCCTTTCACGTTTTAAACCATTTAAAGGAATAGGTTTTCCCAGTCTCATATTTTTTGCTTTAAGCCTTTTCTGCATCGGCACGGAGTTCATTATCAACCGTTTCGTGTATGAACAATTTACAATGATCTGGTCTTATATTGTCGCGGGCGCAGGCATACCCGTATCGATATTTTTGTTTTTCGTGCAGAGCAATGAAGAATTCCGCGTATATTTGCAGAAAAAGTTCCATTTGTGATGTGCTTTTCAATGTTATAACGGAACAAATAATGGGTAACATCTTTTTACAGCAATGCGAGCGAAATGAATTGACCTGAATAAATGCCTGTTGGCTGGAGGCCCAAAATGAAAATACTACTCGTGTCGGATAAGGAAAACGAACATATATGGGACTATTTTAACCCTGAAAGGTTCAAGGGTGTGGAACTCATCATTTCCTGCGGGGATTTGCAGGCAAGCTACCTTTCTTTCCTCGTTACAATGATAAATGTGCCGCTGCTTTATGTGCACGGAAATCATGATACTACCTTCAAGCACCATCCTCCTGAAGGCTGTGACAGTATTGACGGCATAGTACACACTTATAAAGGGTTAAGGTTTTTAGGTCTCGGCGGAAGCATGTGCTACAGCGGCCGTACACACCAATACAGCGAAAAGGATATGGAAAAGCGTATAAAGAAATTACGGTGGCAGCTTAGAAGGAACAAAGGGTTTGACATCCTTGTTACCCATGCTCCTCCTTACGGGATAGGTGATGGAACCGATCTCTGCCATACCGGGTTTAAAAGCTTCCTGACACTAATGGACAAATATGAGCCGATATATATGTTTCACGGCCATATGCATCTTAACTACGGGCGCGTGGAGCGTATCCGTAAATACGGTGATACGACGATAGTAAATTGTTATGACCATTATATAATCGATATCTGACTATCGAATCATCTTTCCTGTGGTCAGGTCAGTCAGCAAATTACTGTTTTCGCATTTAGAAACACTTCCGTGAACAAAGTCAACAAGCCAATCCATTGATAGTATTTCGCGCCGCGAAGCATCTTTTCCTTCCGGAAGTCTTAATACACCTTTCTGGTCATAAAGAGGACCTGAGAATATGTGAAACTTTCCGTTTTTAATTACGTCCTTCATGATCTCGACAAGTTTTTGCGTCTGGCTCGGAACTGCTCTTCTCGAATAAAAGAAGTCTATAATATCCGAATCCATCCCCCACCAGTAGCTGCGGAAGATTCTTTTGCCTGACGTTTGTGTATCTCCATACGGGCGTGTAGCACCGCTTAATATGCTTCTTGTCATTTTCTCGTAAAATATTCCCCAGTTCCATACCGGGACTGCCAGGTACCTGTCCGGTACAAAGGCTCCACTTGAATCATCAGGCACAACGGTGAACACACCGTACATTTTTGAGAACTTGCGGTAAGCAAGCGTATTGTGATGGCATATGACATCCGCACCGGCACTTGCCATAATATTTACAGCTTCCTTTGACTTCTCTTCGTCATCCCATTCTCCCGTCCACTCAACGAAAATTTCGACCCTCGGATTGACCATTTTAGCGCCGATAGCAAAAGCATTAATGCCGCTTATAACTTCCGGTATCGCACAAGCGGCGGCATATCCGATTTTATTCGACTTTGTAAGCGAACCGGCCACTATTCCCGATAAAAAACGAGGTTCGTGAATACGGCCGAAATATGTATGCACATGTTTGAACGAATACGTTCCCGAACAGTTAAGAAAAACAATATTCGGATGTTCCATCGCAATTTTGAGCGTGGCGTTTATCATTAAAGGGCTCGTTGAAAAAACCACCTGGCATCCCTGGTTCACCAGTTCATTCAGACCGGCATAAGCATCAGACGACTCCGGAACATTGTCAATACTGATCGTGCTTACATTGTCTCCCATTACTCTTTCAAGATGCATTCTGCCAAGTTCATGCGCATATGACCAACTCGATGTTTTTATGTCCTTCGCAAGAGCAAAACCAACCTTTATCCTGTCGCCGTGCCTTATTATCGTTGAAAGCCGGTTGAAAAATCCACCCTCTACTTTCAAATCAGGCTCCGTTTGCACTTCAATCCCGCTGCGCTTGTAATATTCCAGTTCAACTATGAACCTTCGAAGCAGAGGTTTTAAATCCTCATCATCGTATTGCTCCGGAACGCCGTTTATCTTTATAAAATCCAGAAAAGCGTCACCTGTGGTAATCGGCAGCCTCTGTCCGCCAAGCTCAAGGTATACCTTTCGGAACACGCCGTACACCGCGCTCGCGAAATATTTAAAACGGTCCTGCGTTTTATATGCGGCCCCCGGCGGCTCGTAGTTCTTAATCAGCCTCCATAGTTCATAGAAGCTTTTTTCTTCCGAAAACCATATATTATTAATGCCCGTGTTCTTATAAAACTTAAGAAATGCGTAATAAAGGCGGATATCCTTGTTCTTTTCGTCATATTTCGGTATCATGCGGATAACATTTGCATTGTATCTTAATACATCCAAATATTTCAATACGCTGATGCGTTTATTCCCTTCAATTACATAAAACCAGTTCAGATATTCATATACTTTAACAGGATCCCTGAGCCCCTCAGTTATCTGCGCCCGGTATACGGCTTCCCATTTATGCGCGAATTCCGAGTCCTCATCCATCAACGGCATAAAATTTCTGGCAAATGACAGGCTTCGCATATATGTATATGTGCCTTTTACCTTTTTAAGCGGGATATCAATAATTCCCAAATCAACTTCTGATACAATATCGATATTTTTGAGTATCCCGTCAAGATAAGGCAGATACCCGTTACGGCCCTGGGAAATATAGCTTGAGTATTCTTTTAAACCCAGCCTTTTCGCATGTATGTACGCTTCTGAAATAGCCATTTAATCACCCCTTCATCGTTATTAACGAGCCAATCGCATACAACACTATCATATGGAGAGGGTAAAACAGATAGAAAAAGTACTTCATCTTTCTGCCCTGTTCCCCATTGTATAACGCTATTATCCCAATCGACAGCAGCGACCACAGCTGGATTGAATGCGTAAAGGCGAAAATGCCGGAAGACGCATATGAAAAAGCCACCTCATACACCGCATATAATCCATGAAGAATAATTCCCCCGATCAGCATTTTTCTTATATCCCTTTCGGCAATATAAAAAACAACTATGTAAAAAACACCGTATGCGCCGTAATCCGCGCCGATTATTTGCGCAGCGGCCGCTATTACGGTTACCGCTATCCACGAATATGCGATATGTCTTTCCTTAAGCTTTTTATACAATGAAATGGCCGCGAGACCCAAAAACAAAGTAGCGAAAATATTTAATTCATAGTTTATTGAAGGTACGGATTCCCAACCCCATGAAATAAAAATGCGGCGTATTGCCTCCGAACCAAAAACCCAATCGGGAATTTGAAATAAGACGGCGCATAAAAAAAGCCTGAACAGATATTTATTAACGGAGCGCGTATGCCTGAACCCTTCGGCAATAAAAAACGCGAACAAAGGGAAGGCAAGGCGCCCGATTATTCTAAACATAATGATACCGGGGAAAAGTATCATGCCCGTATGGTCAATTACCATTGTAATTACTGCGATAAGCTTTATTTGAAAGCCGTTTAATACTTTTTTCATAGAACCTCACTTTTAAAAATAACGAGCTTCGTTATACCGGAACCGTAAAACAAAATTTTTAAGTATATTACTTCAGTTAATTATATTTCCATTTTACCGGAAATGAAAAAAAATATCTATCGGCGTTTCAAAAAAATATTCCCTGCTAACCCTTGACATTAACGGGCATTCATTAAAATAGGCCGCAGGTTAATTTCCCATGCTTTGTCCCGCCTTTCTTTCC
>DATCLI010000300.1:0-11900 GCA_036563955.1 Clostridia bacterium
GGACAACATTGGACATCACCTGGGCCGGTCCGTCATGGATTTCCCTTGCGACGCGGCTTCTTTCCTCCTCCTGCGCCTTTATTATCCTTATGGCCAGGTACTTTCTTTTTTCGGCATCCTCAAGATGTATATCAAGATTGCTCAAATCGCCGGACAAATAATCCATTACCGTTCCAACCTGGTTAACGAGCTCTTCGGCTTTCTTTACGGTTCCATACGCTTCTTTCAGCCGCCTTTCCAAATCGTTCCGCCGGATTATCGTGAATTTTTCGCGCTCCCTGTTCACGGCGAGTTCAATCCTTATTTTATCGGCACTTTCATACGCGTCCCGTATGTCATCCTGGGTGTATTTGTCAAAATTTTTGCTTATATATGCAAGCCTCATGCGGCTTTTTTTCAATTGCTGTTCAAGTTCTTCCCCCTGTACGATAATTTTTTCAACTTCAATTTTAAGCTGCTGCAGCTCCTCTTCCAGCCTGATGCATTCGCGGCGCGCCCCCTCCGCAATATCATAAATGGCTTCCCGGCTTTTATCGATCATGTTAATTGTATTTTTTACAATACGTTTTAACCGGTTAATGTCGAAACTTTCCATGTTGCACCATCCCTAAGCATGTCTGACCTTTAACATAGCCTATCTCTCTTTTATTATTTTCTGCAATTCATCCATAAAGGTATTTATGTCTTTAAACTGCCGGTAAACGGAAGCAAAACGGACATATGCGACCTCATCAAGCTTCCGAAGCTCCTCCATAACCTTCTCGCCGATAGCCGTGCTCGTTACTTCGCGTTCAAGGGTGCTGTATATCTGCGCCTCTATATTATCGATCATGCGGTTAATCCGATCGATGGAAATCGGGCGTTTCTCACAGGCCCGTAAAATTCCGTTCATAAGCTTTTCTCTGCTGTACGGCTGGCGGGACTTGTCCTTTTTAATTACCATAAGAGGCATATATTCAACCTTTTCATAGGTTGTATACCTTTTCTGGCAACCAAGACATTCTCTTCTTCTTCTGATAGTTGCCCCATCGTCTGTTGGGCGTGAATCAATAACCTTGTCCTCCTGATAGGAACAATACGGACACTTCATTTTTTACCCTCCTTAAAAGGCCGGATCTTCATTATACTGCCAATGACCGGTTGGATAAACCTATGTCATATAATTAGCATTTTGCGATGTTATATACCTTGAGTACCGCTGTACAATATATTGCTGGTATGCATTAAAGCTTGTCATTACATATTGTACAGCTGATATATATTAAGGTTACATCGCAAAAGCCTTTATAATAGTTATCGGATTTTTAGCCGCATTCTTAAAGCAAACAATAATAAAAGACTTAATTATCACGTATATCGACAAGAATTATGTCTTCACCGATTTTTCGCACGTCTTTCCATGGTATTACTAGTTCGGTTTCTTTACCAAAAAAACGAAAAAAAGAATACGGCCCGGGCAGCACGATCGACAAGACCCTGCCCGTTTCAAGGCTGACTTCCGCATCCTTTACAAAACCAAGCCTTCTTCCGTCCGAGACATTTATAACTTCCTTTTGTCTTAGTTCAGCAATACGGGCTACATTGGAGTTAGGCAGCTGTATGCAGCTGCGTTCCTGATTTTTTATATCACGCTGAAACACTTTTTCCCCCAAAAAGTTTGATTCAATACAGTTTATTCCGGATACGGGCAAGTAATGAAATCAAAATATCTTTTAAACATACTTGCGCATATGCTTTAAGGCGGCTTTTTCAAGCCTAGATACCTGTGCCTGTGATATGCCTATTTCTTCTGCTACCTCCATTTGCGTCCTTCCCCGGAAGAATCTCAGGTCTATTATCATCCTTTCCCTTTCCGATAAACGCGATATGGCTTCATTGATTGATATGTTTTCAAGCCAGTTGTCGTCGTTATTCTTTTCATCGCTTACCTGATCCATTACATAAATCGCATCTCCGCCGTCATGATAAACCGACTCGAACAATGAAATCGGATCCTGTATTGCGTCAAGAGCTAAAATTACATCTTCGCGCGGGATATTCATCTCTTCCGCGATTTCGGACACGGAAGGATCGCGCGATAATTTGTTCGTGAGCTTTTCCTTTGCCTGAAGCGCTTTATACGCGGTGTCTTTAAGAGATCGGCTTACACGGATTGAATTATTGTCTCTTAAGTATCTTCTTATTTCACCGATGATCATTGGAACCGCATAGGTTGAAAACTTAACATTCTGCGAAAGGTCAAAATTGTCTATCGCCTTGATTAATCCTATGCAGCCTACCTGGAACAGGTCGTCGACATGCTCTCCCCTGTTGTTGAACCTTTGTATGACACTTAATACGAGACGAAGGTTTCCCCTTATAAACTCTTCCCTCGCTGATTTATCTCCATTTTTTATTTTCCTGAACAATTCATTCTTCTGCGTATTAGTCAGAATAGGAAGTTTTGATGTGTTTACGCCGCAAATCTCCACTTTGTTGACCAAAACAGACACCTCCTTTGTTTTTAACGGGGTTTTGTTTTTTTGTTAAAACCCTATTATCATTTTTTCCTTGGAGGTGCCAAATATACTGTTTTTCAAGGCTGAAAATATCTTCACAACCCCTTGACAAGCAATCTAACTGAGAGCTTAAAAGCTATACGGGGCAAAAAAATTTTTTATTCCGTCCTTTTCAGGAAATAAAAAAATCAATATGTATTTAAATGCTAAAGCATCCTGCTTATTTCCTTTTTCAGGCGCCCGAGAATTCTTTTTTCGAGCCTGGAAATATAAGATTGGGATATACCAAGCATATCCGCTACTTCCTTCTGGGTTTTTTCACTCTGATTATTAAGCCCGAACCGCATTTCCATTATCCTTTTTTCCCTGCGGCTTAATTTTGTCATCGCCGCTCCCAATAGTTCCCTGTCAATTTCGTCATCGAGGTTTTTTTGTATTAAGTCCCCTTCCGTTCCGAGAATATCGGAAAGAAGAAGTTCATTGCCGTCCCAGTCCACATTCAGCGGTTCGTCTATCGAAACTTCCGAGCGGAGCCTGCTGTTTTTTCTTAAAAACATGAGGATTTCGTTTTCGATGCATCTGGACGCGTAAGTGGCAAGCTTGATGTTTCTTGACGGGTTATACGTATTTATCGCCTTTATAAGACCGATAGTCCCTATTGAAGTTAAGTCTTCGATGTCCATTCCGGTATTTTCAAACTTTCGGGCAATATATACGACGAGCCTCAGATTTCGTTCAATCAGTGTTTTCTTTACTGCGTAATCATGCCTTGACAATTTATCCAATAACGCCGTTTCCTCTTCAACGGTCAGCGGCGGAGGCAGTGCCTCGCTTCCGCCTACATAATGGATATCGCCGCGGCCCTGTCCGAATATTTTTCCAACCCACATCCGTATTTTATCAAAGATTATTTTTAAGTACATATACATATATTATCCCTTCCCAAGTTTACTATTTGAGTTAAAAAAAATGCAGATCTCAGGCAGAAACCATCTCCGGGCTTATTATCGCATGATACTGATCCCCTGCCGAAAGCCTGTTCTTGCATATGCATACGACTACCTGAGTCTTTTCAAAGCAATAATCCTCCTTTTCCACCGAAATGCTGTCGGGTTTGAAACCCGGCAGTATGCCGCTCGTGTTTCCGATTGAATTGAATGGTATCAACCTTATTCGCCTTGTCCATTCCGCGTCCTGTTCAATGCTTATTTCCGCTTTGTCCGTCTGTGACCAGTTTTTAGCCCATTCAAGCATCTTAGGCGGAAGAAGCTCTTTTAAACCGTCCAGTTCGGCTACCATCACGGGGCACCTTGTAACGGGGTCCAAAAGAGTATTTCCGGTATCTATCAATGCGGGCATCGATACCGATCTGCCGTCAATACTGATACACGCGTTAACTATGTATGATTCTTTTTCAATCCTCTTCCTGAATAAGTCGGTGAATGCGCGCACGAGCAGAAAACCAAAGCAAATGGTCAGTATCAGAAGAAGCGTATCGCTTCTGAACCGGTTGTAGAAGATCCCGTTTTTATGATATATCACCTGGCCGGTCAGACTCATAAGGGCATATCCGGCCCCCGCGAATATAAAGGTTGCAATATAGAATGACAGCAGGGCTTTAAAAAAATTTTTTATCTTTCTTAACGGGAACGCCGCAGCTACCATAAGAAACGAAAGAATGATCTTTCCGCCTATCGTATATAAGCTTCGGATTGCGGGACAGGACAGCATGACAACAAGGTAAATGGTTCCGACCGCCGCGGAAGCGAGCTTTCGCCAGGCAGCGGACGCCATGCCCGACAGCTTTTCTGTGACCGACAATATACCGTAATTGACAAGTATGTTTTCAAAAAATATCAAATCTATATATACATACATGCTATCACCCCAAAATTAAAACCAGGCACGAAAAAAACGCATAGCTTCTCCACTATCAACCTATATGCACATACCCCGCAGTTTATGCCTTTTAATACAACTAAAAATATGGCTTAACGATTTTTAACGCGTTCATTGTTCCTGGTGGAAATATAGCACCTGTATTTCAAAGCATGATAGTATTATACGCCGCGGAATGCATAATATTTGTCAAAAAAAAATATCACCCTGTCGATTTCCGGAATTGTTACTGTTCAGACACACAATAATTAATTTATAAACACTTTTCCCGCGGGTCCTGCTTCGGGTGTTTCGTTTCCTTGTGCGACAAAGCACGTACCGACAGCACGCTTAAGGTCCTTTTTATTTCTGCTGAGTGGTCTCCATATCCCGGGTCGCTCATTAACTCGCTTCACATTTGCCTGTAAGCAGCAGGGCGCTGGAGCATGTCGCCCGGCGTCACCGAAAACACCCGAATCACCCGCTGTTTCTGTGGTATTAATTAGCTGGCTGCTATTTATATGAAGTACTATTGTGTGTCTGAACAGCAGCAGGGCACACGGAAATAATGTTCGGAAATTAATAATATAATCTGTTGTTCCGATTTTTCACGTTATGATATACTATAGAAACAACGGGAGAAATTGCTTATCATTATTAAAGTATGTGCTGGAAAAGGTGTGAAATGAAAAAATCAAAGATTTCAAAATTTTTTCGAGTCTTTTTTTATTGTACTTCGACCACATTCCTCAATCTGGCTATGCAATTCGCAGCGGTGATGCTGTTAATGTTCGTGGTCGTGATTTTCAGGCTAAGCCAGTCATTTATCACAGGAAGCGCCGATTTTTTATCTGAAACGGACATTAACGCTATTGCTCATGATATACTGCTTCCTTCATTTATTCTCGCTGCTATCCTTACCTTTGGAATTGCCTGGCTTGCGCATGTCATATTTAAAAAACCTTTTATTGAAAGGCTTTCCATTAACAAAGCATCGTTTGCCGCGATAGCGGCCGCGTTTGTTGTCGGCTGTTCGATGCAAATGCCCATTGTTTACATTATGGACCTTATCCAGAGAGCGGGCGTCGCCCCCGAACTGTTTGACAAGTATGCCAAAGCATTGGAACCCCTCACAGAAAACCAGAATATTATTCTGCAGATAGCTGCTATAGGAATTGTCGGTCCGCTCCTTGAAGAAGTGATATTCAGGGGGCTGATCTTTCATCAGCTGAGAAAAAACGTTCAGCGGTTTTATGCCGTTATCCTTCAGTCCGCGCTATTCGCCCTTTCGCATCTAAATCTGATCCAGGGGACTTACGCATTTTTTATCGGGATACTTATGGCGCTGTCATTCGTATGGTCGCGTTCCCTGCTGCTCCCTATCGCGATGCATATGGGAATGAACTTATCGGGCATATTGCTGTCCGAATACGGGGATTACATCGATAATGTCTCAATATATACAATCCTTGTGTTTTCTTTTTTGTTTTTCATAGCCGGAACTTCATATCTTTACTCAAAATCGAGAGCTTCGGCAAAGGAAATTGTTTAAGCCTCTTGATACATATGAACCGGAACAATATTACTGTTTTTACTAATGATTTTAACAATTTTATCTTCAGGCAGAGGTTCGCAAAAATAGAATCCCTGGGCGACATCACATCCGTATTTCTTCAGCACCTTGTATTGACCCAATTCTTCAACACCTTCCGCAACTACACTCATCCCGAGCCGGTGTGCGAGGATTATCATGGCTTCGGTTAATTTCCCGCCGTTTCCCGGCCTGGAAACATTCTTTATGAAAGAACGGTCGATTTTCATAATATCAACGGGCAACCCCTGCAGATGGTGCATCGATGAATATCCTGTTCCGAAATCGTCAAGCGCGATCTTTATGCCTTTTTTCTTTAGAACCTTGAGCTTTAACGCGTTTTCTTTGCGCGATTCCATTAAGGCCGATTCCGTTATTTCAATAACCATCCATTTTGGATTTACGCCTGTTTTGCTGATAATATCAGTAAACAGGTTCAGGAAATCATGCTGCATAAGCTGGATCGGTGAGACATTTACAGATACAGGTATAGGTTCTTCCCTGTTTTTATTAATTACAGCCGAGAATTTGCACGCTTCTGTAAATACCCATTCGCCGATGCGGTTAATAAGACCGATTTCTTCGGCCAGAGGGATAAAATCCATCGGATCAATAAAGCCTCTTTCCGGATGATACCACCTTATAAGAGACTCTAAACCCGCAATCGAATGATCCTCCAAGCTTATCTGCGGCTGGTAGAATATATGGAATTCTCCGTTTTCCAGTGCCTTTCTCATTTCCCTTTCAAGAAGAACTTTTTCATACAGCTCATCGTTCATACGTTTTTCAAAACGTTTCAATAAATTCTTGCCTGTTGACTTTGCCTTAAGCATTGCCGTACCGGCGTTTTTCATTAAATCGTCACTCGTTTTTCCGTCTTCCGGGAAAACGGCAATTCCAATACTGAATGTAAAGTGAAATTCGTTCTCATCAACCCTAATCGGCTCGCTAAGCTTTTCCTTCAGCTTTTCAATGAACAAATCAAATCCGTTAACCTTGTCTATGTCGGTAATAAGTATCGCAAATTCATCGGCGCTTGTTCTGCATACTGCCGAACCTCTCCCCGCGCAAGCTTTAAGCCGCATTCCCATATTTTTTAATATGACATCGCCGTAAACATAACCGAAAGTATCATTTATTACTTTAAAATTATCCAGATCCATATACACGAGTATGAAAGGATAATCGGATTTCACAAGGGATTCAAGGTAATTGGACAACCATAACCTGTTCGGCAGTTCAGTTACGGGATCAACATAAGCTAGCTCGAGAATTTTTTCTTCTTTTGTTTTTTCGAACTGTATATCGGTACAGGATCCTGTTATCCTAATCAAATTCCCCGATTCATCAAAAAACGCCGTTCCCCTGATTCTTGTCCACCGGTATTCATTATTTACCAAAGTCCTGCATTCCATGCTGAATTTTTTCATTTTGCTGTTTCTTATCTGGCCGAATAATTCTAACGTATAATATTTGTCATCGGGATGAATCAGTTTTTCAAGCATTACGTTTGCCTTGCTCTCAGCCCATATCCGATCAAGATTATAAATGTCAAGAATGCGATTTGAAAGGTACCATTTTTCTTCTGTAACATCGTATTCCCATAAAGCCTCCTGCGAATAGTCAAACAGGCTTTGCAGCCTTTCTTTGCTTCCTATAAGCTCATCCTGATCGGCCTTCAGTTTTTCATATTCTTTTTTCAGTTCGTTATGGGATGAATTCAATTTATCATATTTCGCCGAAAGCTTATCGTAATTATGTTTGATATCCTCTTTCTGCGTGAAAAGAAGAACCCGGTTCTTTCTAACTTCTTTTGCAAAATAAAGGGAAATGAAAGCAGCCGCTATAATGGAGGCCGCAGTTATGATTATCGAATCATAAAATATACGCACATATGCGTATAAGCAAAACAAAAGAACGATGCAGACAGGATAAATTATATCGGCGGTAAAAAAACGGTGTTTTTTCACAGAATATGCCTCCATATAAAGTATCAATATATTTTTACCACCAATATCCATTTGATAAACATAATTCACCTGAAGTGTAAAATATGTCTATAAAGCATAAAGAAACGGGAGCAATTATATTAACGGCCTGTGGGTAAATTTCCTTCTTTTGCCGGCATAATCGGAAACTATATGACCATTTCCCTTAAGCTTATATTTGTATATCAAAAGCCCTTCCAGACCCACCGGGCCGCGTGCATGTATTTTGTTCGTGCTGATGCCTACTTCCGCGCCGAACCCATACCTGAACCCGTCGCTGAATCTCGTTGAACAATTCCAGAATACGTTTGCCGAATCAACCATATCCATAAACGTTTCCGCCGCTGCCTTGTCGGATGTTATAATAGCATCGGTGTGTCCGGAACCGAAAGTATTAATATGATCAATTGCTTCTTCCAAAGAATCGACCACTTTTATCGACAGTATATAATCAAGGTATTCCGTTTTCCAATCGTCAACGGACGCAGCCTGTACATTAATAATTTTCCGGGTTTTTTCACATCCTTTTAATACGACGTTTTTTTGATCGGTCTTCTTTTTCAGCTCCGGCAAAAAACCTGCCGCAACCTCCGAGTGCACAAGCAGTGTTTCCGCCGCATTGCAAACGGCGACATACTGTGTTTTGGAATCAATTACAATATCAACGGCCATGTTTATATCGGCATCCTTATCCACATAACAGTGGCATATCCCGTCGGCATGCCCTAAAACCGGTATCCTTGAGTGATCCATTATATATCGGACAAACTCATTTGATCCCCTCGGAATAATCAGATCAATCCATTTGTCAAGGGAAAGCATATTGTTGACATCCTCGCGCGTTTCAAGCAGATGTATCCACCCGGAAGGAACACCGGACTTCTCCGCCGCCTCATATATAAGCTTAGCCAATATCCTGTTTGTCTCAACCGCCTCGCTGCCGCCTTTCAACAATACGGCATTTCCGCTTTTAAGGCAAAGCGTCGATATCTGCACAAGGGCGTCGGGGCGTGATTCAAAAATAACCCCAATTACACCGATAGGGCAGCTTATTTTGTATAACTCGAGCCCTTCGTCCAGCTCAGTTGCAAGCAAAGTTTTTCCGACAGGATCGGGAAGCCCGATAAGACTGCGTATGCCATCAACCGTTTCGGACAATTTTTTCTCATCAAATTTCAGCCGCTTCAAAAGAGGTTCGGGCAAATTTTCATCTTTGCTTCTTTCTAAATCAATTTCGTTTTTTATAAAAATCTCATTTTTATTTAAAACAAGGCTTTCCGCAATAAGGCAAAGTGCACGATTTTTTTGCTCCGTGCTCAAAGTCGACAGCTCGATCGATGCTTTTTTTGCGTCCCGCGCCATTTGAATAATATCCATATATATAACCTCCGCCATATTTACCTGCAACATCCGGTTATTAATCCGGCCGGCTGTTTTTGTTTATTCCTTGATAAACAGAACAAACGACCGGCTAATACAAATATAATAGCGCACAAAATACTCAATATCAATCGGTATGTTGGAGAATTTACAGATATTACGCTCTTTCCATGAACTTAATAAATTCTCTTGCGTAATATGGATCAAACTGTTTGCCGGAGCAGCTCATTATCTCGTCAATAGCATCATCATGCGACATCGCGCTTTTATATACGGTGTTGTGCGTCATAATGTCATATGCGTCAACTATGTTCAGTATACGGGATATCCGTGGTATATCCTTTTCCCTAAGGCCCTGCGGATACCCTTTCCCATCCCAGCGTTCATGGTGGCACAGTATTCCGTCGGATATATGGGCTAATTCCTGATGATTGACGGCTATTTTATAGCCCTTTTCAGAATGCGTTCGGATCTCGATCCATTCGTCATGATCAAGTTTACCCGCTTTCATGAGGATATTATCAGATATCGCAACCTTGCCTATATCATGCAGGGATGACAAAAGAGAAAGTTCTCCAAGATCCTTTTCGCTTAAGCCGATATAATCCGCAAATTCCTTAGACAGCGAATTTACTCTTCTTAAATGAGTTTCCGTTTCTACTGAACGCTGAAAAAGAGAGTTCTTCAGCGAATCAAGAATAACCTGCCGTATTTTTCTGCTTTCGGTAAGCTTCTCGCGGTACATCATATTTTCAGCCATTTTCAAAACATCTATCAAGCTTTCGCCCGGGTTGTATTTTGTGGCATATCCCATCGAAATGCTTAAAGCAATGGGGAGGCTTTTTTCCTCAAGGCTCTCTTTACGTATTCTTTCACATATACGGCCCGCGGTTTCGTTATCGGTTCCGGGAAGCAAAATAGCAAATTCATCCCCTCCCCAGCGCGCAACGACATCCTCTTTTCTGCAAACTTTTTTTAGAATATCGGCAAACCTGGTAAGAAGCTTGTCCCCCTGCAAATGCCCAAAAACATCGTTTGTAAGCTTCAACCCGTTTAAATCCGAAATAATAATGGAAATAGGAAGACTTCTTTCAACATCGATACGGCTGACCTCTTCCTCGAAAAAACCCCTGTTATATAAACCTGTAAGCTTATCATGATAAGCAAGATATCTGATTTCTTTTTCGGCAATAATCTTTTCGGTTATATTAAGAAAAGTGATAAAGTCGGCGCTCGTGCCATTATGGTTAATTTCGGCGGTATACAATTCTATCCACTTCATGCCTTCTTTTGCAGGGATCATAATCGGAATACTGTAATTTTTATCGAGGTTTTTGTTATTTTCATTATAATGAGCTAATACTTCACGTAAAGACTCGTACGGAATAGAATACAATAAAGACCTTAAAGAAACCGGTAATTTTTTAGGGGCGGGGATTCCTGCCATGGAATAAAACGCATGATTGGCATACCTGACATACCCATCAGCAATAACTAGTATGGGCAGGAAAAGCTGCTCGGCTAATACCCCGAATTCATCATATCCGGAATTATCACTCTTGAATCCGAAAACATTGCTTTTCTTTTTTTTATTTCGAAAAAACATATTACAGTAACCCAAATAATCCAATTTCCAATATATACTATTTCATTATCATACAAGAAAAAAATGGATTTGTAAAGAACTTCGATGAAAATTGCAAAAAGCTATTTCTTAGGTATAACAAACATGGCGATTAGATAAACCAGACCTCCTCCGAAAATCAGCGAAGGAATAGACAGAATAACCCAAATCAAACGGATTACGGTCGGATCTATGCCAAAATATTCTCCAATGCCTCCGCATACCCCGGCAATAATTTTATTTGTATCGGAAAGATATAGTTTCTTTTCCATATAACCACCTTCTGAAATAATAATGCTGTTTGCCAAAACACACATTGGTATGGCTGAAAAACAAGCATATGCAATATGTATTTAATCAGATCCTGTATACATCGGCCGGCGTTTTAATAACAAAATCTTCGTTTTTAAGAATGTCAAGAGCTTTCCGCGGATCTTCCACTCGTAAAATCACCACTGCGTTTTCTTTTCTGCAGGTTCCGACAAAAGCATACATGTATTCAATACTTATTCCCTTCTCAGCCAGTATTGAAAGCGCTTTTGCAAGACCTCCGGGTTTGTCTTCGACTTCTATCGCAATAACGCTGTTTATACTGGCGGCAAAACCATGCTGCTGCAAAATCTCCCTTGCTTTACCAGGCTGATTGGTGATTAGCCTTAATACGCCGAAATCAGTCGTATCTGCAATAGACAGTGCGCTTATATCAATATTGTTTTCACCGAGAACACGCGTAACTTCCGCAAGCCTTCCCTGTTTATTCTCAAGAAATACGGAAATCTGATCTATTAGCATGGTATCCCCTCCTAAAAGGATTGATGCTTACATTATAACCCATGCTTTAAGATAGTGGCAATAAGAACTTTTATATCTAGCATTTTGCGATGTTATATACTTTGGGTTCCGCTGTACAATATATTGCTGGCACGCATTAAAGCTTGTCA
>DATCLI010000301.1:0-4832 GCA_036563955.1 Clostridia bacterium
ATCGGATATAAACATTGAAGTTAAATTACTTAGCCGTATGGGAGTGGGTTGTTTTGAAAAATAAAATATTCCGCCTGTTAAAAGAATCGACTGAAAACCTTAAGCTCAACAGAAAAATACAGCTGTCCCTGTTTCTTATTATCATACCTTTATTTATTATGTGCGTTCTGCTGTTTTTAAACATGTACAGATATAACCAGCAATATGACAGGATTATTGCCAATGCGGCGCAAGCCGGGCGTTTCAGCATCGATTTCAAAAAAGAATACGATTATACGATATATCTTTTAATAGCGGGACACTCTTCATTTGAAGAAGACAATCCATACATCTATATTGAACAGGCACGGGATATTACTTATACGCTGAAACAGAACACAACGGATCCCGATAACAGGCACCGCGCGGAAATTATATTAAAACTTCTCGGCAACCTTGAAAAGCATACCGGACGAATAGAGGAAAACAAAAGAGTTGGCGGTCATTACCTTGATAATATTAACATATGGGAAAATGACATTCAGAGTGTTACCGCATTGATCCAGTCCACCGTTCTTGAATATACATATTATGAAACAAAAGGCATGGAACAGCTGAGGCTGTACGTATCCGAAAGCCTTGGCAGAATAACCCTCGTAAGTCTTGTAATCTTCCTGTTTCTTGTAATTGCCGCACTGCTTTTGTCGGTTATCATTCCAAACAGTATTGTAAAACCCATTCATCATCTTAATGTTGTAACGAATCAAGTTGCGAAAGGCGACCTTTCGGTACGCGCCAACATATTCAACGGCGCTGAGGTAAAACAGCTCGCCAATTCATTAAATATTATGATTGAGAAGATTGACATACTGCTGAAAGCGGTTAAAGAAGATGAAAGAAATCTGCGCGAAGCAGAACTTGAACTGCTGCAATCTCAAATAAATCCGCATTTTTTATACAATACCCTTGATACTATCATTTGGCTGTCCGAGTCTGGCAAACAGGAACAGGTTATCAGCCTGGTTGAATCGCTGTCGGATTTTTTCCGGACATCGTTAAACCACGGCACCGGAATGTTTACGCTTCATGAAGAAGAAAGGCATATGCGAAGCTATTTGAAAATCCAGCAGGTAAGATATCAGAATATCCTTAATTACGAAATCAATATTCCTGAGAAGCTGAAGGATGTCATAATTCCAAAAATCACTCTTCAGCCATTAATAGAAAACGCGCTTTATCACGGCATTAAAAACAGAAGGCGTCCAGGTATGATTGTTGTTAAAGCTTTTAAGGAGCAGAACGATGTTGTAATTACGGTTGAGGACAATGGCATAGGGATGACCGAAGAACGTCTGAACCAGGTGCGGGCAAGGTTAGAACAGCCTAAAAACAACGCCATAAATCCCTTGAAGGACTCATATGGACTTTATAACGTTAACGAGCGCATTAAATTAAAGTTCGGCGATAGCTACGGTCTTACAATAACGAGCTTTTACGGCGAGGGCACGTGCATCAGGGTAAAAATACCGTTTAAAACTCAGGAATTTATAGATCTTTAATACTTAGTTAAGCATTAAACAAAACAATAAAATATAAAATGAGAGGATCATTCAGGTAAATAACAAAAATAGATCTGCCCTTAAATTTATCACTATGAATTTAAAATCGCCGAGGAGTTTCTTCTGTGGTTTAGAAAAATAGAAAACGGAGGATTGGAAAAATGAAAAAAATAAGTATCGCCGCAGCTATATTCACTATTCTGATACTATCGTACATGTTATCCTGCTCCCCTGCGCCCGGCTACGGTACTGCTCAGCCCCCCCTGGCCTCGGCCGAAACAGATAATTTAATTTATGTCGGATTTGTTCAGGTAGGAGCAGAGTCAGACTGGCGTATAGCGAACACTAAATCAATGAAGGAAACCTTTACCGAAGCAAAAGGTTACAAATTTGAAATGGTTGATGCTCAACAGAATACCCAAAAACAAATAACAGCTCTCCGTGAATTTATTTTAAAGGATGTTGATTACATAGTTCTTGCCCCAAACACCGAAGCAGGCTGGGATACAGTGCTTGGCGAAGCAAAAGAGGCAGGCATTCCGGTAATTATCGTTGACCGAATGATTAAAACAAACGACGATTCCCTTTTTACCGCTTGGGTCGGGTCAGACTTCAAACAGGAAGGATATAACGCAGTTGCCGCCCTTGAAAGGATCCTTGAAAAAAGAAGTAGGGCTGATCATGAGATCAATATTGTAACTTTGCAGGGTAATTTGGGTTCAACCGCACAGATTGGACGTACTGAAGGTTTTGCGGAAAAACTGCCCGAACATCCCAACTGGAAAATGCTGGACAGACAATCCGGGGATTTCACCCAGGAAAGAGGTCAGGAAGTTATGGATTATTTCCTTAAAACTTACCCTGATATCGACGTAGTCATTGCGGAAAACGACAATATGGCATTCGGTGCTATTAATGCAATTGAGGCGGCAGGCAAAACATGCGGGCCGAACGGGGATATAATCATCGTATCGTTCGATGGAGTAAGGGCTGCTTTCGAAGCGATGATCCAGGGCAAAATTGACGCCTGCGTAGAGTGCAATCCACTGCACGGACCTCGTGTTGAAAGCATAATACAAGCCCTGGAAAAGGGCGAAAAAGTCGAAAAATTCATATTTGTAAAAGAAAGTGTATTCTATGCGGAAGATGCCGCGTCATTAATTGACAGCCGTGACTATTAATTCAGGTGAATTAGTGAGATAAAGAGAAAATCTTAATGATTTTCTAAAATTTATGATACAATAAACCTGGCGCTGATATTTCCACGCCAGGTTTTCATATTGTATTTTATCACAATCCGTTAACAGCTTTTACAAATATTTTTTCAATGTTTCCCTTACCGCACCTTTACCGCGGACAAATTCCTTAAAAAAATCGAGAACTTTTCCGGCAAGTCCTGTATCAATAAGGTTTACTCCAAAAATTGTTTCATCGGTCAGTATCGGCTTAAGTTTATCGTCAAACGGTCCGCCGTCGCCGAGCGATATCCCCTTAACAATTTTCTTCAGGTGATCCATCATAGGGTCGGGGCTCGGAACAAATGTTTTTCCAAAATCGTCAACAGCGAGAAGATACCTGATCCATCCCGCAAAAACAAGCGGTATATACACGAGATCCGCCGGGTTTAAATCACTCCTTTTCACGTATGCCTTAATAGTTTCACCAAACCGAACCGACAGCTTCTGAGAAGTATCTGTTGCAATTCGCTGCGGCGTGTCCGGCACATAGGGGTTCGGCAAACGTACCTCAATGACTTCCTTTAAAAAGTCCTTAGGATTAATAATACCAGGGTTTACAACCACAGGCAGACCTTCGTCAAAACCAATCTTCCCGACCAAAGCCTTAAGCTGTTCATCGTGCATTTGCTCATATATCGTCTTATAGCCTAACAGGCACCCAAATATCGCCAGAGTCGTATGCAGCGGGTTAAGGCAGGTGCCTACTTTCATCTTTTCAACTTTGTCAACCGTGTCCCTGTCGGTAAAAATGACACCTGCATCCTCAAGCGGCGGACGCCCATTCGGGAACGCATCTTCAATCACAAGGTACTGCGGTTCTTCCGCATTAACAAAGGGAGCAATATATGTATTCTTTTTTGTTGTAATAATGCCGCAGTTCAGCAGACCGTCTTTTTCAAGTATATCCTTTACGCCGGAGTCAGGACGCGGCGTGATTTTGTCGATCATACTCCAGGGGAACGATACAATCCCCGGGTCTTCAATATACTCCGCAAACCCTTTATCCACCGCTCCTCGCTGGACCCATTCCCGCGCAAATGTATCAACCGCTTTAAACAGCTTTGTGCCGTTGTGGGAGCAATTATCCATGCTGACTAATGCTATTGGGTATTTTCCGCTTTTATACCGCTCATAACACAACGCGGTAAGTTTACCAATAAAACTTTTTGGATTTGACGGTCCGCTTTGCAAATCGCAGAATACATCATCATAGAATTCACCTTTTGCATTAGTAAGGCCATACCCTTTTTCGGTGATTGTAAAACTTACCATCTGCAGCGACGGGTTTTTAAAGGTTTCTTTAAGAGTCTGCAAGTCTTCAGGACTGTCTGTATCCGCTGTAAGCGCTTCCACAACACTGGCAACTAACTTTTTGTGCATATTTCCGTCGGGTTTTAAAACGACTAGGATGCTAAGGTTATCGTGCGGTTTGTAAATACGATCTATGATTTCATAATCATAACCTTCGCAGACAATAATGCCCCTGTCGCTTTTCCCTTCATCCAGAAGCCTCTGCTGAAGTACTGCGGGGAAAGACCTGAAAATATTTCCTGCCCCGAAATGAAGCCAAACAGGGTCTTTTATCGTATTCTCCCTAACTTTATCCCGATTGAAACGAGGCAGTTCATAACCTGCTTTTTCCCATTCCGTTCTGTTTAAAGAGTACGAATTATTAAGTACCATGAAACCACTCCTTATTATATATATTGCTTAAATAGCAAAATCACTGCGAAACTTTTTAACAAAGAGATAAAAGATATACACCCTTACCGTATACACTTTATATGATACAACAAAACAGCTAGATTTAACATCGATATTTCTTGTTTTTTTTCCGTAAACAAAAGCATAGGTAAAGGTTTGATATTATTATCAGTAAAGAACGGAAGGAGCGGTACAGATTTAAATATAAAGTAAACTAGACATATTGTAAACGGGAGTTTGACAGTTGAATAAACAACTGAAATCTTGGGAGCCTTGAAAACAGGGCTTTTTTTATTGCTTTTTTGTCAATTTTTTATGTTTTTCTATTGAGTACTAATGAGTACTATGATAT
>DATCLI010000302.1:0-4067 GCA_036563955.1 Clostridia bacterium
TGACAATTTTAATGCTTCCCAGGATAAGATCGCAGTTGAAGTCATGCCGATTCCGTGGGAGAGTTACATGACCAAGCTCAATACGATGGCGACTGCAGGCGAGCTTCCGGACACGGCAATCATGAGTGAAGCCGGGGTACTGCAATGGGCTTCCCAGGGTATGCTTGCCGATATCAGCGATATGTATGGAGCGGGAGAGAGCAAACCTCTGGATTCTCTTGGGTTCAGGTATCAGGGAAAAGTAGTTGCATACTCGGTTGCAAACGAAATACTTATGCTGTACTACAACAAGGATATGTTTGATGAAGCGGGCGTAGAGTATCCGCCTCTTTCCAAAGAAGACGCGTGGACATGGGATGAATTCGTAGAAGCAGCGAAAAAACTGACGAAGGACAAAAACGGCAAAACTCCGAACGATCCGGGATTCGATCCTCAGAACATAGTACAATACGGCTGTCTTGTTGAAAACCTTCCATGGCAGCTTGAAACATGGGCAATCTCGAACGGCGGAGGATATTTCAGCGAAGACGGTTCCGAGGTTATTATTGATCGCCCTGAAAGCATAGAAGCTATCCAAAAAGTTGCCGATCTGCATCTTAAGGATTATGTAGCGCCGCTTTCAACAGGGGCTACCGATGACAGCATCCAGCGTTCTATCATAGCAAGAACGTGCGCTATGGGAACAGGCGGACAATGGAATATCGGCACCTGTCTCGCTTCCGCGAAGGAAGAAGGGTTGAATTACGGCATAGGCGTACTGCCTTATATGAAGAAGAAAGTAACATTGTGTACAGGCGGCCCGAACGTTGTGTTTATCCAGACAAAACACCCGAAAGAATCTAAAGAGTGGCTGAAGTGGTACGCTAAGGAAGAAAACAGCTGGGGATTGATTGAATCCGGGATTTGGATGCCGACGCTCGAAAAGTGGTATACTGATGAAACACTTATGCGTAAATGGGTCGAGAATCCGAACTTCCCGCCGTTTGACGATTACAAGAAATGCGTCATTGATACTGCCAAAGATATGAGTATTACAAGATCTGCATCATGGTATTATGTTAATAATACCAATGATTTCAACGATCTGTTGAATTCAATACTCGGTGACGTATGGACAGGCCGGACTACCGCAACTGAAGCAATCACAAGCAACATAGAAGCTTTGAAGGCTGCATTCCGCGGCGAATAAACGCTAATATCGATTCATAACGAGTCGAGTCAGGTGGGTGTCCGCGTGCAGTATCGTGTAAAAGACACGCGGACACCCTTTTGATAATAAAAATTGCAGTAAGCATATAAAATAGAAAATAAAGGTGTACCCTGCCAAAATTGCTGAGCAATTTCTTCCGATATTATTATATGAAAATCTAAAATTTGACAAAGGTGTTGTTATGAATAAAGCGACAAGAAAGAAAACCAGGTATTCATCAATGGCCAGGAAAGAAAGCATAACTGCGTATCTGTGTCTGATTCCTGCATTCACCGGTTTAACGTTTATTACGTATCTTCCTCTGGCAGGTGTTTTCGGTATTGGGTTCTTTAACTGGAAGGGTTTATCAGCACCTGTTTTTATTGGTTTCAGAAATTACATAAGGCTGTTTACAACAGATCCTTATTTTATTGATTCGATTAAGGTAACCATATATTTTGCTGTATTAGCCGTATTTGGCAGCATGATATATTCATTCTATATAGCTATGCTTTTGAATCGTGAAATTCCGGCACGCGGGTTTTGGCGCGCGGTATTTTATCTGCCTTATATCCTGCCTGCTGCCGCAGTATACATCGGCTGGTCATGGCTGTATGAATCCAATTTCGGTTTATTTAACTACTTTTTATCGGAGTTGGGAATAAATAAGATTAAGTTTTTGAGCGACTCTGTATACGTTGTGCCGTCCCTTGCGCTTATCGCAGTATGGACAAGCGGAAACCTCATAGTCATTTATCTGGCGGGTCTCCAGAATGTGTCGAGAGTCTATTATGAAGCTGCTCTTATAGACGGTGCAAATGCTTTTCAGCGGTTTTTCAAAATAACAATACCATATATGACGCCGATTATATTTTACAATCTCTTAATGAGCCTTATAACGAACATGCAGGTTGTTGTGCCTGCACTGGCTCTGACTGA
Organism: Clostridia bacterium; assembly: GCA_036563955.1. Lineage (GTDB taxonomy): Bacteria > Bacillota > Clostridia > DSM-8532 > DSM-8532 > DTU069. The sequence goes on from DATCLI010000302.1 coordinate 2,129, forward strand.
CGGCGGTCCGGGCAACTCTTCCGTGTTTATGACCTATCTTATGTATCGCTATGCGTTCAGGAACAACCATTTAGGATATGCATGCGCTATCTCGTTTGTATTTTTTGTGATCATTGCCATTTTCACAGCGATACTGTTTGCCACATCAAAAACATGGATTTTTTACGAGGGGGATAGCAGATGAAACAGGATGGCATAAAAACAGGATCTTTTAAAAGCATTAATCAAAGCAAAAGGATTGCCGATATTGCGTCAATGATTATGGTTGTTATTATGGCAGCGGTTGTTATGCTTCCGCTCTGGTGGATATTGCGCTCCTCTCTTATGACGAATGCCGAGCTGTATAAGTATCCGCCCGACTTTATCCCCCCTAACTGGCGCTTTTACAACTATATCGAAACGCTGCAGCATTTTAAGTTCTGGTTGTACCTGAAAAACACAATGGCTATTATTGTCCCATCGGTCATAGGAGGGACGATTTCCGCTACCATATGCGGTTATGCGTTTGGACGGCTGGAGTTTAAAGGAAAAAATTTTATATTTTCTCTTTGTGTCGGTTCTATGCTCTTGCCGAACATGGTAACACTGGTTCCGCTGTACATCATGTGGTCGCGTGTTTTTGGATGGGCTGACACTTACTGGCCGCTGATTCTTCCGCACTTTACCGGGGGAGGGGCGTTCAGTATTTTCCTTATCAGGCAGTTTATTAAGACCATTCCGAGAGAACTCGATGAGGCTGCAAAGATAGATGGAGCCGGCTACATGCGAATTTTATGGAGCATTCTTGTTCCTTCCATCCGTTCGGCGATGATTGTTGTAGCTTTGCTGCTTTTTATATCGTTGTGGAACGATATGCTGCAGCAGCTGGTATATATAAATACGCCGGATAAGTTCACAATAGCCATCGGACTTAATCTGTTCAGAGGGGCATTAAAAGCGGATTGGTCAAAGCTTATGGCCGCGACCTGCATGTCTTTTACTCCGGGTTTGATATTCTACTTAATCGGTCAGCGTTATTTTATAGAAGGAATTGTAATGACGGGATTAAAGAGCTGAGAAGAGTATGTAGATTTCAGAAACGCCTTAAAAAAGCCTACAAACCCGTAGGCTTTTTGCTATTTCGCTTTATCGGTATAAATTCACGGGTACAGCACAATAATGCGAAGAACTATTGTACAATAGTTCAAAGACCTATAGTTCTTACAAGGATTTTATTGGTAAGGAAATATCAATTATGTTATTAGGCTGGTTTGTGGTATAATAACCTCACTCGTTACCGAAATCATAGATTTCGGACGGGTACCCGAGAACATTGTATCATGAATTTGTGCAGCCGATGTCCGGCTGCCCTTGGTTTTACCCAGTGAAAATCTTACGATTTTTAAAACTCATGTTATAATAAATCATTAATGCCAGGTTTTTCTGAAAAGTGAACTTCCGGGAAACTGCTGAGCTTTTTATTGTAAGGAGCATAAAATGGATACTGTATCGATAGAACGCTGTAATAATTATGAGTATGAAAATATCTATAATTGTGTTGAAAGACTGGTCGGCAGCCTTGGCGGATGGAAAGCTTTTATAAAACCCGGAGACATGGTGGCGGTAAAACCAAATCTTTTAATGTATAAAAAGCCGGAAGAAGCGGCTACAACTCATCCTGCCGTTGTTAAGGCAGTAATATCACAGGTCCAGAAAGCCGGCGGAAATGTTGTAATAGCGGAAAGTCCGGGCGGACCGTACAGCAGGACAATGCTCCGTTATGTCTACAGGGCAACCGGGATTGAGAAGGTGGCCGATGAAACCGGCGCCGTGTTAAACTATGATTTGAGAGTTACGAAGATTAACAGGCCTGATTCCAAATATGTTAAAAGCCTTGAAATACTGAAACCGCTCGCGGACGCCGATGTTATCGTCAATATTCCGAAGCTTAAGACACACG
>DATCLI010000303.1:0-4814 GCA_036563955.1 Clostridia bacterium
GATTTTATCTGTTCAAACAAGCCCCAATCATCTTCAGTAAAACATTATTTGATATTATTTTACTTTATTTTTACAAAATAAACAAGATAGGATATTATTCGATAATTTTCTAAACAATAATTCCCGCGGGTTCTTTTTTTAATTGGAACAAATTTTGTTCACAAAAAGACAAACTGCTCAATATGATAATAGTAGATTAACATAAGGAGGTTTGGATATGGATAATGTTGGCGTAAGGGGCTTATTCGGCAGGCGCTGTGACAGCGAAATACTGTTTTTCATAATCCTTTTCCTGCTTCTGTTCTTTGATGATGGATGCTGCAGGAGGTCTGGCAGGTTTTTTGATTAATCGCCGTTAAGCTTATGTTAACTTCGAAATCCTCTGCTGAGCAGGGGATTTTTCATATATGTGACTTACAAACCCGGCATAATGCCGGATATGTAATTTTTAGTCCTCTGATCCCTGGGAAATTCAAAAAATTCCTTGGCATTCCCCGTTTCCACGACTTCACCGAAATACAAAAAAACAACATGGTCGGACAGTCGTCTAGCCTGCCGCAGGACATGACTTACCAATACAATAGTATAATCCTGTCTTAAAGCGAGAAGCAGAGATTCTATTTTTTCTGATGAAATAGGATCAAGCGCCGAAGTAATCTCGTCGCAAAGAATCACTTCGGGCTCTACAGCAAGCGCTCTTGCTATGCATAACCGCTGCTGCTGGCCGATTGAAAGAGCAACCGCAGGTTCTTTAAGCCTGTCTTTTACTTCTTCCCATAAATATGTTCTCTTAAGGCAGCTTTCCACAATATCATCGAGCTCGCTTTTTTTTCTTCTGCCATGGAGCCGGGGCCCGAATGCCACATTATCATATATATTGGCCGGTAAAGGATATGGCCTTTGGGCTATGAGCCCAACCTTTTTCCTAAGCTCATTCACTTGCCGCCTGGGATTGTATATATCCTCATCCCCAATAAATATATGGCCTTCCACTTTAATGTTCTCCTGTATGTCATACAAACGGTTTATTGACTTCAAAAGAGTTGTTTTCCCGCATCCCGATGGGCCGATTATGCTTGTGAGCCTGTTTTTCGGGATATCAAGGTTTATATCTTTCAGTATATGTGAATGTTTTTGCTTTTTGTTTATAGAGTATATGTTTAAATTTCTTATTCTTATCTCTATTTCTTTTTTAGGCATTATCTATCACTTCCCGCAGTATACTTTTGAAAATGTTTCGAACATATTCTTGATATTGCATTTAACGCAATGATAATGATAATAAGCACAAAAGAAGCCGCAAAGGCATGTTCTCTTACAGAGGGATAATAAGAATTAGCCTGCTGGAAAATTAACACCGGCAGCGATGAGACGGATTTTGACAAACCTTTCGGCATTGAATTGCCGGCTCCTGACGTAAAGATTACCGATGCCGCATCTCCCATTGCTCTGCCCATTCCGATAAGAACACCGGCAATAATGCCCGGAAGAGCATATTTTGCGGTTGTAAATGCAGTTTCCAATCTTGTGGCTCCCAACGAATACGCTGACTCCCGTATTCCATCCGGAACCGAGTTTAAAGCTTCGTCCATATACCTCACAATAACCGGCATCTGCAGAAGTGCAAGCGTAATAATCCCTGCGCCCAGGCTTCCTCTTTTATTCGCAGCAATAAGGATGTTCAATATGAATATCCCGTAAATAATTGACGGGATTCCCCAAAGAACGTCAAAAACAACACGGAGCTTGTTAGAAAACCTGTTTTTTATGTAATCAACCTGTAAAAAAAGCGCTATCAAATACGAAGCTGCACAGGCAATACAGGTTGAAGGAATTACCATAAGGATACTGCCTAAAATCGCATGGAGAATACCACCTTCTCCTCCAAGAAGGTATTTAGGTCCCGGCGCGGTAAAAATAACAGCCGGCTCATTTATAAGTACAATCCCACCCTTTACTATATTAACCCCTATTATTATCACAAGGAATGCTACAACAATAAAAACCGATATGATCATAAGAACCCTAAATATTGATTCCTTTATGTATTTATTCATACCTCCACCTGCTCTTCAGCTTATTTTTTATTATGTTCGCAAGTATATTAAAAAATAAAACTATAATGAACAGAATAAGCGAAACAAAAATCAATGCTGATTGATGTTCCGGCACCGACATCATCTCACTGAAACTGCCGACTATAAGCCCCGGCAGTGTTTGTCCCGGAGAAAAAACAGAAGGTATTAGTATGTTTTTGTTCCCTATTACCATTACAACAGCCATTGTTTCGCCAAAAGCTCTGCCGAACCCCAATATAATACCGGAAATTATTCCAGGGCCGGCGGCGCGGAATAATACCGTTTCAATAAGCTGCCACTTTGTTGCTCCCAGAGAAAGGAACTGCTCCCTAAGCCCTATTGGTAAAATACTCAGTGATTCAACCGTTAACGAAATAATAACCGGAAAAACCATTGCCGCAAGCACAAGCGCTGCAGTAAAAACACACATGCCTGTTGTATTAACCCCAAACAAAGGCCCCATTACATCACGCGTGAAAGGAACAAGTACAAGAAGTGCGCATAGACCAAAGACGACCGATGGTACTCCTGCCAACACATCAATAAAGGCTTGAAAGTATGATTTAACCGCTGAAGGCATATATTCGCTTATGTAAACTGCACTCAATATTGATATTGGAACAGCTATCATTAAAGAAAAGACCGTAACAAAAAATGTCCCCGTAACAGCAGGCAAAAAACCATATAAGCCTTTATCGGGATCCCACTCGGAAGAAAACAGCAGTTCCCATACCGGATAACGGGATAAGATTAATTGTGAGCGCTGAAGCAGCATAATAAACAATGCGGCGAAAAATATGAAAACTGCCAAAATTATAATAACCATAATGTATTTAATTGTTTTATCAAGATTGCTTCTTGCTTTTTGTTGTTTCATCCATATCCCCTTAATCTGCGTGTCTTGATCCGTTTATAAGGTATTCGAGCTCTTTTTCTCTTTCGTTTTCAACAAGCCCGACATAACCGTTTGGTTCGAGAAAATTCTGGCCGCCTTCAAGAATCCACTTGACGAAGTCCTTTACATGACCTTCAAAAGGGCCATTTCCGACAAGGTATTCCTCTCTTGTCGGGGGCGACGGATATATGCCTTCGGTTACATTTTTTAAAAATACATCCCTGTTATCATAAAATCTTTCATCATTGTCCAGAACATCATTGCCGTTAAGATCTATCGGTATGGGTCTTATGCTTTCGATATATCCTCCTGTTTCCGCATTATAAACATAATTCATATTGGAAAAACCGATGGCATTAGCATCACCCTGTACACTGTTAGCCATAGGCTGATCGCCGCTTACATTTGAGTCCGAATTGTTCTGCAGATCCGCCTCGGTATAACCGCCGAGGTAAGAAGCCCATACGCTTGCCGCGCCCGATGAATCAGCCCGCCCATACACAACTATCTCATCATCTTCAATGTTTATATTAAACAACTCGCCCCAATGAGAAACCTCTCCTAAAAAAATCCTTCTTAAGTCTTCGCGTGAAAGCCCTTTATCCATGATATCCTCATATACGGGATTGTTTTCGTTTATTATTGCGATAACCGTATCTTTTGCTACCGCCACATAAAATGCGCCCTGTTCCAACTCTTCCTGCTTCAGCGGTCTTGAAACCATTCCTATATCGGACTGGTTGCTGAAAACATCCGAAATTCCCTTGCCTGCGCCTCCTCCCGTTACTTCGATATCAATATCATGTATTTTCATATATTCGTCAGCCCACACAACCATCATCGGGTACAAAGCCCACGCACCGGATATGCGAATAGAAGGCCGAACTGCGCTTTCAGCCGTTTTCGAGCAGCTTGCAAGAACTGAAACAAAAAAACAAAGCGTTAAAAATATGTATACTATTCTTTTTTTCATATTAACATACCTTTCTATATATTGTCTATCGTTATTGTAGACTTTAATATTTTCTTTGTCAATTATTTTTTACAACGGGGAAATATAACTCGGTAACATTGATACACCGGAATCCACAGGAAAACGTAATCAAACAGGTTAAGTCCGAAATGATAAACAATGCAGCAAAACACAGGGATTCATAGGAAAACAGTAGAGCAGAAATGTGACTAAACCAGATTAAGTTCGAAATGATAGCTATGCAGATAAACACTCGGATCAGACTTAATGAATGTATAAATTAAGGATTATGTTTTCTAAAGCAAATTCGACGGGCACTAAAAAAGAGATATGCGTTAACATATCTCTTGTGGCTCCCCAAGTTGGACTCGAACCAACGACCCTGCGGTTAACAGCCGCATGCTCTACCAGCTGAGCTATTGAGGAATGTTAAAAATGCTGGTTCTTACGGTTTATCAACCGGATGATGGCTTAATTATCTTAACATGCAGGTTTGTATTTTGTCAAGCGCTTAATGGCAACTGTGTATGTTGACTTTTTCATTTAATTATATTCTCTAAAACAAGCTAAAAACTGCGTTTTATATTTTGTTCAATCCAATAATCTGCGCAGATCGGAAACGCTTAAAAATACCTCCGGCCTGAATTCTTCCGACTGTACATATTTAAAAATACTGAACATAAACTGTTTTCCTTCCGGGTATTGAACCAGAGCATTAAAATCGCAGGAGCATACCAGTGCCTTGCCATTTAATACTTTACACTCAAAAAGCATACCCAGTTTGTGGTTCCGTTCAAAATTATCAATTGTCTGTATAATGGGTCTGAATTCATCCGCTGTTTCATCCATAATTACCGAACATGAATTT
>DATCLI010000304.1:0-2003 GCA_036563955.1 Clostridia bacterium
AAAAAACCGACCAGGAGCATCGAATATGCGATCGGTATCCGCAGCGCGATTAATACAAGCAGCGCGAGCACTCCAATAATTCCAACTATTTCTGCCGTCAACCCTGATCGCCCCCTTTCGCAATCTTTGCAAATTCAACAGCCGATAAAACAAACACACCTATTGCAACCATGATGATAAACGGATAAAAAGGCATCCCGGCGGTTGGCGACACTTCTCCGCTTGACATTACCTTAAGGGCGTATATAAATATCTGGCAGCATAAAAACAGCAGAAATACGATTATGATCGAACCTGATATGTAATAAATTGTTTTCCGGATTTTCACCGGCAGCTTTTCAAAAAGAAAATCAATTGCAATATGGGCGCCCTGCAAAGCGCAGTATGCTATTGATAACGCGATTACACCGGCAGTCATATAGCCGACATACTCATAAACGCCTTTAATTGGACTATTGAAAATGACTCTCATCAATACATTGACGACCACAAGCGCCATTATCGCCGCAATACCCCATCCTGCAGCAATGTCCATTAGTTTGCTTGCTTTTGAAATCAATCTCTCTATTTTCTGCATTTCCTACCTCCGAAAAAAATTCCTCTGTCTGAGCGAAGGCCGGGACTGAAATGCCCCGGCCTTTTATTCTTTTACCGGAATTAACTAATATATATTGTTGTATTTTTCGGCAAGCCTTTTCGCTGTGTCAATAGCCCTTTGCCCTGCTTCACCATTCTCCCTGACATATTTGTCAATCATCGGTTCAACCGCGTTTATCCATTTATCGGTTTCTTCCTGCGTCAGCTCGGTAACCTGCATTTTTTGCTCACTTACAGCCCAGTTAAGAGCTTCTTCATTCTGCATGTCCCAAAGCCCTATTCCGACTTCTTCGTGGAATTTCTCGGTTACTTCGGTTATTGTTTCCTGTATGTCCGCAGGAAGCGAATTCCACTTATCAACGTTCATTGTAATGTAAAACAGATTGTTATACAGGAACGGGGTTCTTGTAAGATAATCCGTTACCTCGGCATGCTTCCATGCTTTCAAAACCTCAATCGGCGCAAGATTTCCGGAAGCAATACCTTTTGATAATGCTTCGTAAGCTTCGGATTGAGGCATTCCGACGGGAACCGCTCCGATCAGTTCGAGCGTTTCCGCAGTAATTCCGGTTGCCCTTATCTGCATTCCTTTAATGTCTTCAAGGCAGGAAACAGGCGTTTTTGTGAAAAGATCACCCGGGCCGGTAGCTATCACCATTAACAGCTTCGTATCCTGTACGCATTTCGGGTTAAGTTCCTTTACCCCTTCCCATGCTACCTTGCTTGCAACTTTTGAGTTTTTGTATACGATACCGGGCTGCTCAAAAGCTTCCATTTCGGGGAAACGGCCCTTGTTGTATGAGAAGCATGACAGGCCGATATCTGCTACTCCCTGGACTACACCGTTATAGATGTCTGCGGCTTTTTGAAGTGTTTCATTCGGATAACTTGTAATTACTACCTTTCCATTCGTCGCTTCGTTAATTGCTTTTGCCCACTCCTGGACCAACACGGTTTCTGCGGGATGTGTCGCCGGGAAGAAATGCGCAAGCTTGAGTTCCACCTTGCCTGTCCCTGCTGCGGAAGCTGTGCCTGCACAGGCCGACTGAATTGTCATAACTGTAATCAAAGCAATAACCAGCAGTACCTTCGTTAAGAAAACCCATTTTTCATTTCCTTGCTTACCCACGGTTTTAACCTCCTTAAATTAAAAAAAGCAATAAAAAAAACCCGTAGGGGGCTCTCAGGAAACAAATACAAACGTATTCATTCAAAAACTATTAAACTTAATTTTTGCTTCCATCTTACCATCCTACACCTTTATTATATTTTCCAAAACCTCTCATGTCAAGTGATTTTTGATTTAAAGGCTTTTGAGATGTAACCTTAATAAAAATCCGCTGTACAATATATAGTGACAAGCTTTAATGCGTACCAGCAATATATTGTACAGCGGAACTAAAATA
>DATCLI010000305.1:0-12719 GCA_036563955.1 Clostridia bacterium
AATGGGGAGATGAAGATACCTGATATCCTCTTTTCTAAACAAAATATGGGTTATTATGGTAATCAATGAGTGTTATTTAGAAAAATTATGGGTTTTTAAGGAAAAAGCAGCCTAAAAAACAGACCTTTTTCAGCAGTCTCGGACGGTTCTTTTGACACATTTATAAGCGAGAACGAGAACTTGCAAAAGAATTAATTGAGAAAAGCCGGTCATCTCTTCGGAAAATCGCAGAAACATTAGGTTTAAACAGGGAAAAAAGTAAGAAAGTGTGTCAAAAGAACCGTCCCCTTGACATAGTCCCCTTGACATAGTTAAAATACCTGATTGCACATTTGATTGATATATGCTATTATTTATTTAAAAGTAAACAGAGGTTTATTATTATGCAGGTATTAAAGGAAGAGGTAAGGCAAAATATCCTTTCTTCGGCCAAAAAACTTTTTTATGAAAAAGGGTATGATAACGCTACAATCCGCGACATTGCCAAGCTTTCGGGAATAACGGTAGGAAATGTTTACAGGTATTTCAAAAGCAAGGAAAAAGTATTGGAGGGGATTGTAGAACCCGTTCATGAAAAAATAAACGAAATTCTGTCCTTTTCGGAAAAGCTCGTTGAGGAAGGGATAAATAAGCCATTTACCGATTTCAGAAATATAATAAATGAGTTTATTATCAACATTTCAAAAGAATACCGATTGGAATTGCTGATATTGTGCACCAGAACGCGCGGAACGAAATATGAAACAATACGCGATGACTTGGTGGCGCTTATTGAAGACAGAATACACCAGGGGTTATTCAGAAAGAGCGTGCTCGAATATAAAGAAGCCGGTTTTCTTTCAAAGTTAGCCGCACATGCCTTTTTGGACAGCCTGCTTATGATTATTTCCGGAATGGACGATAACGATGACTTGGAGAAAATGATATACATATTGAACGACTTTTATTTTAATCGTGTGGAAGAAAGGTTTGAGCCAAGGAAATAATTTTTTTTGACACAATAATAAACATTTGTTTATTTATGATACATTATTCAGAACAGGGTGATTGGTTATGAAATATGTTTCGGGATTATTATTGCTGACAATGGTTCTTTTTGCTTCAGGATGTGATGTAAAGCCGGAGAATAAGGAAATTGAAAAAGCCATACCCGTGGAAGTGATCCGGGCAGCCGGGGAAACAAGACCGAATAAATCATCATTTATTGGAACTGTTCAGCCGAGCACGACAGTCCAGTTTTCGTTTAAAACCGGAGGAAGGATAAATGATGTCCGTGTTGAAAAAGGAGACAGGGTAAAAAAGGGTGATGTACTTGCTTCACTTGAAAAAACCGACCTTGCATATGCCGAGAGCCTGGCAAAAGCGCAGCTTGAAATGGTAAAAGCCCAGTATGAAAAGGCTTTGAACGGTGCAACAAGCGAGGATATTGAGCAGGCAAGGCTTAACGTCGCAAAAGCTGAGGATTTGTACAAGTATGCCGTGGAACAGTTTGAGGAAATTGAACGGCTGTATCTTAAAGGTACTGCTACAAAACAGGCGTATGATCAGGCTAAGCTTGAACGCGATATCAGGGAGTCCGATTTGAAACTGGCAAGGGAAATGGAAGCTCAGGTATTGAAAGGAGCCAGGTATGAAGATATAAAGGCGTTGGAAGCCCAGCTTGAAAGTGCGCAGACAGAATATGATTACCGTAAGTCAATGCTTGATAATGCCGTTCTGATTTCAGGTATAGACGGTGTTGTAATGGAAGTGCTGGCTGAAAAGGGCGAAATTACAGGGGCCGGATATCCGGTTGTTGTCCTTCGAAATGCCGAAAAAATTGTTTATGCGGGTGTCCCGGAAAAAGAACTTAAGAAAATCACACCGGAAACCAAAGTGATTGTCGAATATGAAGAGATGAGGGCTGAATCCGAAATTATCCGTATTTCCGAGATTCCCGACACTTTAACGGGGCTTTACAAAATCGAGATAAAAGCCGGTGAACTCAATATTCCTTTAGGCGCAAGCGTTACCGTTACCTTTCTATACGGAGAGGATAAAGGTATTTTTATTCCGATAACGGCAGTTCACAGAGGAACAGAAGATTATGTATACATTGTTTCGGGTGGCCGTGCTGATCGCAGACCGGTAAAAATAGAAGGCGTTGATAACTTTGATGTCAGGGTGACGGGAATTCAGGAAGGTGAATATATCGTTACGTCAGGAACCGGACGAATCTCCGCCGGCAATGCGGTTACAGTGAAGGAGTGAGTTTATGATCAGACTTATTGAAGCTACAATCCGCAACCGCAGGATTACGCTTTTTGCGATTATTTTGTCGTTCATATTCGGGATTTACAGCTATTATGTAATGCCAAAGCAGGAAACACCTGATATAAGCGTAACAGTGGCGCTCATAACTACGATATATCCGGGTGCCTCCGCACAGGATGTTGAAAGTCTCGTAACGCGTAAAATAGAAGATAAGGTTACCGAAGTTGAAGGATTTTGGAAAGTCAGTTCGAATTCTCAGAATAATCTGTCCGTGGTAGTGCTGGAATTGGAAGCGGGAACGGATGTTGACAAGGCATGGAACCAGCTTAGGCAGAAAATGGACGAACTGCAGAGCGACCTGCCCGAAGAATGTGAAGAAATTGATATAAATACCGATTTATATAAAACTGCCGGAATGATATTAAGTTTTTCCGGCGAAGACTATTCATATGAAGAACTGGCTGATTATGCCGAGGAACTGAAGGATGAACTTATCGGAATTGACGGAGTTTCAAGGATCGATATATCAGGGAAACAGGAAATGGAGATCTGCGTGGAGGTTGATACGGTGCAGCTTAACAGGCTTCCATTATCGCTTGAAGACGTAACAGGTATAATAAAGGCCCAGGGCGTGGAAATTCCAGTCGGAACACTTGAAAACGAAAACGGCAAGATCACGGTTAAGACGCAAAGCAGCTATTCAACGATATGGGATATAGAAAACATTATTCTTCTTACATCTGAAGAGACCGGAAGCGTTGTACGCCTTAAGGATATTGCGAACGTGTATTATCGGCTGCAGGATTCAAGCAATATAGTAAAGCGGAATGATGAAAACGCGGTATTATTAACAGGTTATTTCAAGGGAAACCGCAATATTATACATATAGGCAAGGAACTTGACAGGAAGATTGAGAATTTTAAAAACAGGCTGCCCGAAAACGTTGTCCTTGATAAAATTCTCTACCAGCCCGGTGATGTGGGCAAAGCCGTCAATGAATTCGTAACAAACCTGCTTGAAGGGATTGTGTTTGTTATTGCTGTTGTTTTTATCGGCATGGGCATTCGAAATGCGGTTATAGTATCCACATCAATTCCGTTGTCCATTCTGCTTACATTAATCGGAATGCGTCTTCTGAACATATATATCCACCAGATTTCGATTGCTGCATTAATTATTGCGTTGGGTATGCTTGTCGATAACGCGATTGTTGTCAGTGACGCGATTCAGGTAAGGATAGATAACGGACAGGAAAAAATTCGCGCTTGTGTGGAAGGCGCGAGAGAGGTTGCGATTCCGGTTCTGGCATCAACTCTGACCACGGTAGGGGCATTTATACCCCTTCTGCTGCTTTCGGGCATGGCAGGGGAATTTGTCCGCAGCATCCCGCAGATTATTATCATATCGCTGTCGGCTTCATACATAGTGGCTGTATTTGTTTCACCCGTCATAGCGTATGTCTTTTTCAAGCCTTCAAAGGATGCGGGAAGAAAGCATAGGGTCCGGTCGTTTTTCGAGATGCTTTTAAAGCTCGCGCTGAAAAGGAAGAAGCTGACGATTGCCGTACTGCTGCCTGTAATAGTTCTCTGCGTATGGATGACAAGCCTTTTATACCTGCAGTTTTTCCCGAAGGCCGATACGAATATGATTGTTATCGATATTGAACATGAGCATGCGAATGATATCGCCCAGACCGAAATTCTTGCAAATCAGGTTACCGATATCCTAAAACGGCATGAAGAGATTACGGGTTATACGGTGTCGATAGGAGACGGACTTCCGAAGCTTTATTATTCAATGGCGCCGCCATCAAAAGCTCAAAACTATGCCCAGGTGATGTTCACCGTTGATTTGAAAAAAACAGACCGGTTTAAAAATAACGAAGAAATTTCAAGCTATCTTCAGGATATTATTGATAGTGAAATTGCGCAGGGTACGGCAGCGGTGAAACTTCTCGAACAGGGAGAACCGATAGGAGCCCCTGTCCGGCTGAGAGTAGTCGGTAAACGTGATTTAACCGCTCAGGCTTCGGAACGCATTATGGATGAATTAAAAACAATACCCGGAGCATATAACGTCAGGGATAATTACGTGGATGATTCGTACAGCTTTACACTGAACATTAATGCCGACGAAGCGCTGCGCCTCGGCATTACACAGTACGATGTCCAAAAAGAGTTTAATATAGCGCTTATGGGTGCAAAAGCAGGATATTTGAATGAAAATGAGGATGGTGAGAATAAAAGTGCGCAAATCCCGATAAAGGTCGTGTCCGATATAAAAAATCCGGATGACATGGGCCTGTTTGCTGTAAAATCTTCTGCTTCAGGCAGAAAGGTATTGCTCAGACAAATAGCCGATGTCGGCATTGAATCCGGTATTTCGAACATTCAAAAATACAACAGGGTAAATTCGATAACAATTTATGCGGATGTGCGGCAGGGATTCAGTTCGACGGACATTCAAAAACAGCTTGAAAACAGGCTGGAAGAAATCGATTTTGGCAATGTTGAAGTTGTTTTTGACGGGGAGCGGGAATCAATCATTAAATATTTCGGAAACATAGGCATACTGGCCATATTTGCCGTATTTGTGATTTATTTGATTCTTCTTATTCAATTCCGGTCGTTTGCACAGCCCTTTGTTGTCATGGCAACAATACCACTGTCGGTCATAGGTTCAGTTATCGGACTGTATTTATTCCGCCAGCCGCTGTCGTTTACATCTCTGTTCGGAGTTGTGAGCCTGTTTGGGATTGTTGTTAACAATGCCATTGTTCTTGTGGATTATATAAATGTTCAGAAGGCTGAAGGTATGACCACCGACCAGGCCTGTATCGATGCCGTCGAAAAACGCTTCAGGCCTGTAATGCTTACGACAATAACGACGGTTGTCGGACTTGTTCCGCTGATTGTTTCAGACAGTAACCTTTTCAGGCCTATGTCGATATCCCTTGCTTCAGGGCTGTCATTATCCACATTTTTAACCCTGATCATAATACCCGTCGTCTACGCGATTGTAGACAAAAGTGTGTCAAAAGAACCGTCCCCTTGACAACTTTTTTGCCCCTTTACAATTTGGTGAAAACGGGGTATTATGGAAAAGGATTAAAAATTACAGCAAAGTTTTAACTGTTTGAATGTCCCTTAATGCACAATTGGAAGTCCTGATCTATAGGGTTTCATGAGGAAGGAGGTTGTTTGAGGATGGTACGTTTATATCTGCTTGATTTTAAACTTCATACGGAGCGCATCAATTTTAATATGGCGTGCAATAATTTTGATAACAACCTGCATTTAAGGGAAAACAGGCCTCTTTAGCCCAAAATTGGTATTATGAGGCTGCAGGTTCTTTGGAAACTGCAGCCTTTATTCAATTCTTGTTTTTCCAAAGAATCTGTCTCCGGGTTTTATGAATAAGAAAAAGCGGGATGTTTCTTGCTTTTTCTGGGGAGGTTATGATGAAAAGGTTAAGAATACTTAAGCAATTCATGAAAAAAAATCTGCTGAGATATTTTTCGGCAATCGTTTTTTCAGGAATAGCGGTAATATTTTCTATTATCAGTCCCATGGTGATTAGTTTTACGGTTGACTCCGTAATTGGCTCCGAGCCGATGAATCTGCCGGATTGGCTCATTAAGGCAGTGGAAAGTTACGGCGGAAGGGAAGCCCTCAAAGAGAATTTATGGCTGCTTGGCGTGATTTTTGTACTGCTGACGCTTATAACAGGAGTATTCCAGTATCTAAGAGGGCGCTGGATCGCAATTAGTACGGAGAACGGAGCAAAAAACATTAGGGATACTATATATGATCAACTTCAGCATATGGAATATTATGAACATGTAAAATCCCAGACAGGTGACCTGACCCAGCGGAGCACCGCCGATGTGGAAACGACTCGAAATTTCCTTTCCGGACAGCTTCCACAGGTCGGGGAAATTATAATAAATGTGACGCTGACGCTTATCACAATGTTAAGTATTAATGCGGAGCTCACATTGTATTCGCTGTGTGTTATTCCGTTCATATTTCTTGCATCTGCCGTATTTTTCACTAAAGTAAGGAAAGTATTCAGACAAGTAGAGCAAAGCGATTCCGAATTACATACGACCATTCAGGAGAATTTAACCGGCGTCCGCGTTGTAAAGGCTTTCGGAAGGCAGAGTTATGAAATAGATAAGTTCAGCGGAAAGAACAGTAAACACAGGGATAATGTAAAAAAACTAATCGATACTATGTCCTGGTACTGGTCAATGTCGGATTTACTTTGCATGGCGCAGGCCGCAATTGTTTTATTTATAGCGATAAGCTGGGCCGCGTCGGGGAAGATAACGCTCGGAACGGTAATTCTGTTTACTGTCTATATACGGAACCTGATATGGCCTATCCGGCATCTTGGCCGTGTAATATCGGACATGGGCCAGGCGTTTGTCGCTTTCGATCGCATAATTGAGATCCTTGAAAAACGTGTTGAGCCAAAGGATGTTAAGGGCTTAACGCCGAAAATTAAGGGAAATATTGAATTTAAAAATGTAAGTTTCAAATATCCTGACGGAACAAGTCCTCTAAAGGATATCAGCTTTGAAGTGAAACAAGGACAGACAGTCGGGATATTGGGACCGACGGGATGCGGCAAATCCTCGCTGATGCACCTGCTCGTGCGGCTTTTTGATTACGATGAAGGATCGATACTGCTTGATGGCTTTGAATTGAAGGATATCGACAAAAAATGGCTGAGAAGCCATATTGGGATTGTCCTTCAGGAGCCGTTCCTGTTTTCAAAGTCGGTTCTTGAAAATATCCGGATTGCAAATCCGAAAGCAGGGCGGCATGAAATTGAAAACGCCGCAAGAACCGCTGCGATACATGAGTCGATTATGTCTTTCGAAAAAGGCTATGACACGCTTGTCGGAGAAAGGGGCGTAACGCTTTCGGGTGGCCAGGTTCAGCGTGTGGCCATAGCGCGGACTGTGTTAAAAGATCACCCGATTCTTATATTTGATGATTCATTAAGCGCGGTCGATATGGAAACGGATCTGATGATTCGCGAAGCGCTGAAAGAAAGAAGCAAGGGTGTTACGACGTTTATAATATCCCACCGGATCAATACTTTGGCGCAGGCGGACCTCATAATCGTTATTGATAAGGGATGCATTGTTCAAAAAGGAACGCATGATGAATTGATCCGCGAACCGGGAATGTATTCGCGGATATGGGCAGCACAGAGCGAGGAAGATTAGCCGCCGTTTTTGGGTTTATCAGACTTTTGAATATTATTTAATGAGGAAGGTTAGTATGGATAAATTTCAAGAAGAAGTATTCAGTAAAGGGTTTAATATAAAACTGTGGAAAAAATTTATTCGTTATGCAAAGCCATATAAAAACAGGCTTATACTGTTAAGCATATACATGGCGATTCTTGCCGTGTTTGATGCTGTGATACCGTTAATGCAGAGATATGCTATCGATAATTATATAATAGTTAAAAGCACCAGCGGTACAGCAGCGTTTTTTATAGTATACTCGCTGATTACAATTATACAGGCCATAGTTGTAAAATTCATGATTTCGTCGGCGGGAGTTGTTGAAACAGGAGTTTGTCATGACATACGAAAAGACGGCTTTGAGCATCTTCAGGCGCTGTCATTTTCATATTATGACACAACCCCGGTCGGGTGGATGATGTCAAGGCTGACATCCGACGTATGGAGATTGGGAAATATGCTGTCATGGGGGCTTGTCGATTTTTCATGGGGATTTTTTATGATGGTGGTTACAGCGATTGTAATGTTTGTTTTGGATTGGAAACTGGCGCTTCTTGCCTTCACTGTCATTCCCCTGCTTTTTGTTGCCAGTATCTATTTCCAAAGGCGGATTTTATTCAACCACAGGGATATCCGGAAGAATAATTCCCTTATTACCGCCGCTTTCAATGAAGGAATTCAAGGGGTGAAAACTACAAAAACACTTGTCCGTGAAGCTGAAAACCTTAATGAATTCCAGGTTCTGACCAGCGAAATGAACAGAAAATGCATAGGCGCAGCTACATTTGCGTCCGTATATATGCCTATTGTAATACTCCTTGGCAGCATTGGCGCGGGCCTCGTCCTATGGCGCGGAGGAGACGGAGTAATTTTAGGCACTGTAAGCTACGGAACGCTGACAGCGTTTACATCGTTTGCTGTTCAATTTTTCTTCCCGATACGCGATATGGCGAGGATATTTGCCGATTTGCAGTCGGCGCAGGCATCGGCGGAAAGAATTCTGTCGCTTTTGGAAACAAAGCCTGATATCGAAGATGACATTGAGGTTTTGAACAAATATGGCTCAGATAAGGAAAAATGGCCTAAAATAGTTGGAAATATTGAGTTCAGGAATGTCAGCTTTTCTTATAAAACCGGTGAAAAGGTCCTTGATAATTTCAACCTTTCGGTAAAGCCCGGTGAAACGATTGCACTTGTGGGAGATACGGGCGCCGGAAAAAGCACTATTGTCAACCTTGCCTGCAGGTTTTATGAACCGACCGAGGGGCAAATATTTATCGATGGTTACGATTATACCCGTATGCCGATACTGTGGCTGCATTCCAATCTTGGATACGTGCTTCAAAACCCCCACTTGTTCAGCGGAACGATAAGGGACAATATTATGTACGGGAAACTTGACGCTGCGGAGGAAGAAATGATAAAGGCGAGCAAGCTCGTTAACCTTCACCCGATTGTCGAAAGGATGGAAAAGGGATACGATACTCAGGTCGGCGAAGGGGGCTCACTTTTGTCCACCGGGGAAAAACAGCTTGTATCTTTCGCCCGCGCGATAATATCGGATCCGGCAATTTTTGTCCTTGATGAGGCCACCTCATCTGTTGACACGGAAACGGAACACCTGATACAGCAAGCTATATCAAACATTCTCAAAAACAGAACAAGCTTTATTATAGCGCACAGGCTGTCGACGATCCGTTCCGCGGACAGGATACTTGTAATCAGAGACGGCAAAATAACGGAGCAGGGAACCCACAGTTATCTTTTATCACAGAAAGGATATTACGCAAGGCTTTACAGGAACCAGTTTGTTGTGGCAGCGGGCGATAACGGCACATTTTAGGGTAATAACGTTTTTTGTATTGTATATGGCATTTGCGATGTTATATACTTCGAGTACCGCTGTACAATATATGCTGGTATGCATTAAAGCTTGTCATTATATATTGTACAGCTGATTTTTATTAAGGTTACATCGTAAAAGCCTTTGCATAAAATCATATTACGGTCAACTATCATAGAATAAAATAAGTATTAATATTAAGGAAGATGATTTTATGCAATATGTAATGCCGGGAATGCACCGGCTCCCGCCTTTGCCTTATCCTTACAATGCATTGGAACCGATAATCGGAGAAGAAACTCTGAGGATACACCATGACAAACATCATAAAAGCTATGTTGACGGTCTTAACAGAGCGGAATTATACCTTGTAGAGGCACGAAGGATGAATAATATCGAGCACATAAAATACTGGGAAAACGAATTGGCATTCAACGGCTCGGGGCATATCCTTCACAGCATATACTGGACCGTTATGGCTCCGCTTTCTTCAGGAGGCCGGCCGGGGCAGAATACTGTTTTTCATGTAAACCGGTATTTTGGAAGCATGGACGCAATGAAATCCCAGTTTATTGATGCGACGGAGAAAGTGGAAGCATCGGGCTGGGGAATCCTTGCATGGAACCCCGCATGGTGGCGTATGGAGATTTTGCAGGCCGGCAAGCATCAAAACCTTACCCAGTGGAGTGCAATACCGCTTCTTGTCTGTGACGTATGGGAACACGCATATTACCTGGATTACAGAAATAGAAGAGATGAGTATGTCAATGCGTGGTGGAACCTGATCAACTGGAACGAGGTGGAAAGAAGGCTTGGACTTGCGATGAAAGGGCAGGCGCCGCTTGTTGAATAAAACCAAACCAAAAAGGAGAGCTTTCGCTCTCCTTATTGTTTACCAGTTTCCGCCCTGATTACGGCCTCTGTTATATCGCTGCTGCTTCTTTGCCCTTCTGCAGTCAGGACATCTTTGAGGTTCGTTTTCAAAACCTTTTTCCTTGTAAAATTCCTGTTCACCTTCCGTAAACGTAAATTCTGCGCCGCAATCTTTGCAAACTATAATTTTATCAGCCATTTGACATACCTCCTTAATTTTTTTGGATTAAAATACTTCTTGACTCAACGCTCCAAAAAATTAAAGAGGGTTCAGGGAAATAGCTTAATCCAAATTGTAATATTTAATGACCTTAAAATGTATCATAACATGCTCTGAGCAAAAAAACAAGGGCTTTATTAATTTTCTCTAAAATTTCCGTAAAAAGCGATGGTTGTATTGAACGAACTTATATACTATAATTGAGTTACTAATTATTGTATGGTATCCGGATACATTTAAAAGAACTAATGTCTCCACATACTTTAAACAAAAGCTTTCTTTAACGGATTAATATTTCCTTGGAGAACTTATTATTGAAATAAAAGGCCAGCAAATTTTTGTTTTAAACCGGAGGTGCATTTAAATGAAAAATATTCCACTTTATGAAGTAAGGCATATTGAAACGCTTAAGGATATGTTGAACAGCAGCGCCGAGTTATTCAGCAGTGAAACGGCATTTCTTATAAAAACGGAAGAAGGGAGTCCCTATAAACCGGTTACTTACGCACAATTCAGGGATGACGTTAATGCTTTGGGCACCGCTCTTATAAATCTTGGCCTTTCCGGCAAGAGAATAGCAATAATAAGCGAGAACCGTTATGAATGGGCAGTTGCGTATCTGGCAGCCGTTAACGGTACGGGAGTAGTGGTTCCTCTCGATAAAGAGCTGCCCGTATCTGAAATAAAAAGCCTGCTTATAAGATCAAAATCCGACGCGGTTTTTTATTCGAATGCAAAAAAGGAAGATGTGGAATCAATTGCGGGAGAAATTCCCGGTCTTAAATATCTGTTTTCAATGGATTCCGGTAAAACCGGCGGATTGGTTTATTCATACCAGGATCTTATGGCAAAAGGATATTCTTTAGTAAAAGAAGGCGAAAGAAGTTTTCTTGATGCGGAAATTGACAAGGAAGCGATGAGCATTCTTTTGTTCACATCGGGTACGACCGATAAATCGAAGGCGGTTATGCTGTCGCACAGAAATATCTGTTCAAATCTTATGGGGATGTGTTCGATGCTGTATATTGGCCAAAACGACGTTTTTCTTATGCTGCTCCCGCTGCATCACACTTATGCATGCACATGCGGCTTTTTGTGCCAGATATACCGCGGCTGCACAATTGCTTTTTGCGAAGGGTTAAGGCATATTGTCAAAAATCTTAAAGAATCGGAAACAACAATTCTGATTGCGGTTCCCCTGATACTCGAATCAATGTATAAACGGATATGGGATCAGGCGTCTAAAGATCCCAAAACGCTGAAAAAGTTAAAAATGGGACTTAAAATCAGTAAGTTCTTAAAAGCAATCGGAATAGATGTAAGAAAGAAGCTGTTTAAACCGATTCACGAGAATTTCGGCGGGGCGATGCGAATGTTCATTAGCGGAGGAGCAGCGATAGACCCTCAGGTTGTCCAGGGTTTTCAGGACCTTGGGATCCATTGTGTACAAGGCTATGGCTTAACGGAGTGTTCACCGATTATTGCGCTGAACCGGGACCGCGACTATAATAACAGTTCTGCCGGACTTCCGCTGCCGAACGTACAGATAAAAATAGACAATCCTAATGAAGAGGGCATTGGGGAGATTATAGCAAAAGGGCCGAATATAATGATTGGATATTATGAAAACGAAGAGGCCACAAATGAGGCAATCGTTGACGGATGGTTCCACACCGGGGATCTGGGTTATATGGATGATGATGGTTTTGTATATATAACGGGCAGACAGAAGAATGTAATTGTTACTAAAAACGGCAAGAATATATACCCCGAGGAAATTGAAACTCTGCTTGGAAGAAGCCCGTTCATTTCCGAATGCCTTGTCTACGGTAAAGAAGGAGAAGGTACGGGTGATATAGAAGTTGCGGCTGAAGTTTATCCCGATATGGAAAAAATACGCGAAGAGCTGAAAACAGAAAACCCGACCATGGAACAGATTCACAAGCTTATCGACGATGTGGTGCATGAAGTGAATAAATCCCTCGTGCTTTATAAATACATCAGGCATTTTTCAATTCGTAACATCGAATTTGAAAAAACCACATCAAAAAAAATAAAGCGCCAGTACGATGTAAAACATTCGGTTAGCTGATGGTAACATTGCTCCGGATCCAATTGTTCAGGAATAAAAATTGTTTATTAATTTCCAGATAAAATCAAATACGCCGGGTAAATTCCAAACCCGGCGTTTTCTCTGCCAAAAATCTTAAAAAAGTACTTGACAGATCAGTTAATATAGAATATACTGTATATAAACAGTATATAC
>DATCLI010000306.1:0-3932 GCA_036563955.1 Clostridia bacterium
GTACAAAATATTGCCGGTATGCATTAAAGCTTGTCATTATATATTGTACAGCTGATTTATATTAAGGTTACATCGCAAAGGCCTTACTTTGAGTACCGCTGTACAATATATTGCTGGTACGCATTAAAGCTTGTCATTATATATTATACAGCTGATTTATATTAAGGTTACATCGCAAAAGCCTTAAAATAAAAATATTTGCACATTATCTTAATTAAGGTTATGATAAAATATACTGAAAATACTATTAATCCGGAAATGATATCAGGATTGCTAAAAGGTGGTTTTTCTTTTGAAACGTATACCAAAGCTGGCCTTGAGCATTATATCGATAGTTCTATTGGTAGGATTGGATCAAGCAACAAAAAAGATCGCCGAGATCTATCTTTCAGGTAAAGGAACGGTACAGGTGCTGGGAAATTTTCTTGTACTGAATTATATAACTAACCGCGGAGGCTTCCTGTCATTTGGAAGCAGCGTAAATGATTATCTGTGGTATGCCTTTTTTATTATACTGCCTCTTGTTTCACTGTTAGCAATCTCTGTCTATATAATCGCAAAAAAAAGAAATGACGCTTATTACCTGTCCTTCTGGGTGTTTTTTACAAGCGGAGGAGTTGGTAATATAATAGACAGGATTCTTTACGGAGAAGTGAGGGATTTTCTGAACATCGGAATCGGTTCCCTAAGAACGGGTATTTTCAATGCCGCCGATATATACCTCAATGTTTTTGCTCTTGCGGTAGTGCTCATATATATTTTAAGAAAAAGCAGAAAAAAAATCTCATAACACGCATAAAATGGGGGGTTGTTATGGCAATTCTCGTTACAGGCGGCGCCGGTTATATAGGCAGCCACACATGTGTTGAGCTCCTTCAGGCAGGATATGAAATTGTTGTTGTCGACAATCTCGTGAACAGCAAAGAAGAATCATTGACAAGGATCCGTGAAATCACGGGAAAACATCTTACATTTTACAAAGCGGACCTGCTGGATAAACAGGCCATAAATGAAATATTCAAAAACGAATCGATAGAAGCGGTTATACATTTCGCAGGATTGAAGGCTGTCGGCGAATCAGTCTCCGTACCGTTGAGATACTATCATAATAATATCACGGGAACGCTGACTTTGCTGGAAGTTATGCAGTCACGCGGAGTTAAAAAAATCGTTTTCAGTTCTTCGGCTACAGTATATGGAAATCCCCATACTGTTCCGATTACCGAAGATTTTCCGGTCCTTAATGCAACAAATCCATATGGACAGTCTAAAATAATAATAGAACGCATATTGTCCGATCTATATATTTCGGAGCCCGGCTGGAATATTGCGATACTCAGATATTTTAATCCGATAGGGGCGCATCCGAGCGGCAGAATCGGGGAGGATCCGAATGGAATTCCGAATAACCTTGTTCCTTACATTACCCAGGTTGCTATCGGGAAGTTAAAAGTGCTTAATATCTATGGCAGTGATTATGAGACTCCTGACGGAACAGGAATAAGGGATTACATTCATGTTGTCGACCTTGCCGCCGGGCATATCAAAGCACTGCAAAAACTTAACGAAAACCCGGGGATGGTTGTATATAACCTCGGTACGGGAAAAGGTTACTCGGTGCTCGAAACAGTAAACACTTTCTCAAAAGTAACTGGAAAAGAGATTCCATACAGATTTGTAGAACGGAGGCCTGGTGACATTGCAGTAAGTTTTGCCGACCCGTCAAAAGCTAAAAATGAGCTTGGCTGGTCCGCAAAATACGGGCTCGAGGAAATGTGTACCGATGCATGGCGCTGGCAGCAGAATAACCCCGAAGGTTATAAATAATTGGTCGCTGTTCAAAAAACAGCGGGTGGTTTACAGGTCGAGGCGGGAATTATTGTATAATATTTCTTAGATAATTTACGGATTTTCAATTGTTATGCTATAATTTTCTTAGTGTATTAAGCATTTCTGAAAAAAGGGGGACTGAACATGCAGTTTTTTGACGTTATTGAGACAAGGCGCAGTATTCGTTCTTATAAGCCTGATCCTGTTGAACCGGAAAAACTGGATAAAATACTTAAAACCGTTGTTGAGGCTCCGACTGCAAGAAATATGCAGGCATTTAAGGTGATTGTGATAAAAACGGCCGGGCACGAGAAGGATTTGAGTAAAATTTACGCGTCTGGTTGGTTTGTCGAGGCCCCGTATGTTCTTTGCGTCTGTGCCATGAAGGATGTATACGAGGCCAGGAAAGGCCGCAGGGATTTTTCAGAAATAGATGCCGCCATCGTTATGGATCATATCATACTGGCCGCCACCGCTCTTGGTCTCGGAACATGCTGGATTGGGGCATTTGATCCCGATGCTGCGCGTGAAGTCCTGAAGCTTGACAAAAATCTTGAACCGATTATATTTACTACGCTTGGCTATCCGAAAGAGCCTGCGGTAAAACGCCCAAGGAAACCTTTTGAGGAACTGGTCGTCTTTTGGAACAATTAGCCGTGCGTTTAAATCGACTGCGAAGCGGAAACACTAACGTAGCAGTAAAGAAACAGGAGATTATGCCAGGTGTTCCGCGAAATATCCAAACCCGGAAAAAAACGCATAAATATAAGGCTTTTAAGTTTATCTTCGTTATTTATCACGGCCTGCGCAATAGTTGTATATGTCCTTTATACGCCCCCATATCCGGGTGTGGCCGATCAGGGCGATTTTCAAAGGGTTATGGGGGTTTCGGGTCTTAGTGCGGCTGCTGATTCCGATTCGCATTTTTTCCGCTATGTTATAAAAGAATATGATATGACTGGTATCAATCCTCTTCGGCTTGCCGGCATAATACCGACAACCAGTGTCATTTATCCTGTCGCTGCCGCAAAACTGATATGCCGGGTATCCGGCACGAATGTTTTCAATGTGCAGGTATTGTCTGTTATTTACTGTTTAATGTATATATCGTCGATTATATTATGCCTGATCCTTCTCGGAATAAAGAAAGAATCTTTATTTATCTTTTGCGGATTTGCTGCACTGTTCATTCTAATGGACGGCAATTACCTTATCTGGTTCAACAGCCTGTACGGGGAACCGATGATGGTTATCGGACTGCTTATATTTGCAGCTTCCTGTTTATATTCAATAAACAGCGAAAATCCGGGTATTAAAGAGGTTTTATTTCTCTTTTTTACATCGGTTCTTTTTGTTGGAGCAAAACTTCAGTGTATATCAGCTCTCCCTTTGGTTATTTTTATGATCCTGAGAATCATATATTCAAAAAAAGAAAAGATCCATATGGGGAAAATGCGCTTTCAGGTTATTCTTCCGGTTGTTTTTCTTGTTTTTTACTGCGGCGGCATATATATTGACCTTAATAAGACCTGCGGCATGGACA
The DNA here is from genome assembly GCA_036563955.1 of Clostridia bacterium. Taxonomy (GTDB): domain Bacteria; phylum Bacillota; class Clostridia; order DSM-8532; family DSM-8532; genus DTU069. Next base: position 3,374 of record DATCLI010000306.1, read on the forward strand.
CTAAATACAATTCCGTTTTTTACGGGATTTTAAAAAGCTCAGACAACCCGGAAAAAGACCTGGAAACGCTTGGGTTATCGGCAGACTTGGCGGTTGAATCCGGAAAACATGCTTACTTACCCGCCGAAGAATATGAAAGATATATTCCGTGGTCAGAAGTTACGGAAAAGGAGTTTTACCGAAAAATAAGCAACATAAAGCTTCTGAAATTTTATATTCTGAACCCGGGAAGGCTTATCAAAGGGCTGGAATATACGGCGTCTCAAAGTTTTCAAACCCAAAGCTTTCTCGGTAAATATGAAAAAGGCGCGGTAAGCGGTTATACCCATCAATTTAACAGGTTTACTTTCTGGTCTGATTTCAGAAACAGGTATTTTCCCAAAAGGCTTAGTTTTATCATTGTTTTTACAGCCGCCGTATTATTTGTTTCATTTCTGAAATATATGAAGCATAAATCCGACTTTCGATGCCGCTTAAAAATTGAACTTTTCTGGGTTATTGCCGGCATAAGCCTTTTACAGTTTCCGATGCCCTATATCGGAAACGGTGAAGCCGATAC
>DATCLI010000307.1:0-7963 GCA_036563955.1 Clostridia bacterium
AATTTGGTAAAACTAAAGTCCAGAGCGTATTTTCTTATTGGCGCCGATCGTGAGGACGTAATTCAGGAAGGGATGATTGGCCTTTATAAAGCTATCCGCAATTATCAGCCTGATAAAGCCATGGCCTTTAAAACATTCGCAGAATTATGCATTACGAGGCAGATGATAACTGCGGTGAAAAATGCGACCAGGCAGAAGCATATCCCCCTTAATTCTTATATATCGCTTAATCGTAAAATATTTGACGAAGAATCGGATAAATCATATATTGAACTTGTTCCCGAGGACGTTTCGACTAATCCTGAACAGTTAATAATAAAAAAGGAAGAATTCAGCGGTATAGAAAACAAAATGTGGAAAATCCTTTCGCCTTTTGAATGGATGGTTCTGTCCCTGTATCTTAATGGAAAATCCTATGTAGAAATTGCGCGCAAGGTAAAAAAGCCGATAAAATCCATTGACAATGCTCTTCAAAGAGTAAAGAAGAAAGTTGAAAAATATGTTTTCGTAAATAAAAGCTTATAGAAAATAAAGTGGTTACTCCGGGATATTGTGTAATAACAGAAAAAAGGGGTTTCCTTTTATTGCATAATACCCCTTAAGCAAAAATAAATCTCATCTTGATAGATGCATGGTTTACAACGTGACTTTTGATTTTCTGTTGGCATTCCATACATACAGTCCCAAAGCAAGACCAATTACAGCATATACCATAAACGTCCTGAAATATTCACCAAGTATAGCCTGACCGAACAAAGCCTGACCTATTTCAGGAGACATAATAAACATGGAATTGAAAAGCAGTGTGCCGGCAAGGGCCTGGCCAACTGTTGCTTTCGATACCGAAGCTCCGCCGACAAGAAGCGCCGCTACGGAAAACATCCCGATCTGATTATGAGCGCCATATGTATTCAATGTTCCCATGTTTTGAAGGTATATCAGCTGTCCCCACGCGGCTAACACCGTTGATATGATAACGGCTATTATTCTTGTTTTATCAACATCTATTCCATTGGACTGGGCAATATGCTGATTTTGCCCGACGCTTCTGAAATCCTGCCCAAGCTTTGTTTTCAGTAAAAGGTGTATAAAAAAACAGAGTGCCGCGATTAACAGTATAGTTACTACAGGCACTTTTTTTACCGTCATAAGGCTGTTGTTGGTCACAATGGATATGATACTGAAAATTATCAAAAAAGCCAATACCGCACATTTTGCTATAAACTTTTTGTTGCTGCTGCTGTCACGGGGTGTTTCCTTTCCTGCAAATCTTATTATTAAATAATAAGCCAACAGTACTGCAGAAGTAACGAGTACCGCCCACATGAACGGTACTTCGCAAACCGTTTCCAATGAATATTTTAAAGTTCCCATATCAACCGACATGCGTATGCCGACACCATCGGTCTTTATCATTGGATGTGTATCAGGTACGGGAATTATTACTCCCACTACGAAGAGAAAAAGAAACTGGTAAATTCCGTTGGCGAAAAAGCCGACAATTAGACTTGCGATCATTTCCTGCCCGCGGGTTTTATTAAACAATTTACCTGTAAGAAACCCGAAAAGCGCAGCAATCGGAGTGGCAATCACAAAGCAGAGCAGCATCCCCGATAAACCTTCGATATAGTAATACCTGACAATAACTAATGCTATCTGTGCGCTCATCGCACCGACCACAATGCCAAAGTTAAGCCCCAGCCCGGCTATAACCGGAATAATTAAAGATAATACCAAAAAAGCGTTACGGTAAAAGCGGCTGGACAAATCCGACAGGAAAAAACTGAATGGTACGCCTTTTGCTACAGCAAAGCCGAACAATGTAAAGAGGATGAAAATTATTGGAACCAAATTGTCTGTTATCAGGCTCTTATCACTGATTTTAAACATGTTTCTGCTGTTTTTCATTATTTAGCTCCTCCCCTAACCTGTGTCAGCGCATAAAGGATAATACCGTTTTGAACAATCATGCGCATAATTTCCGATAAGTCTGTTCCGGTGAATAACTCATTTGCGACGGGTAATGCAGTTGTAAGCATACCTTGAAACAGAAATACGCCGATAATTGCATTTGATACGCTTGCACGGGAAGCTGTCGCTCCTCCGATCAGTACAGCGGCAACTGCCGGAAATGCCATATTTAACGGCGCCGAATACAACTGTATGTACCCATAGCTTTGGGAATAAAGAATTATTCCGAGAGCAGCCAGTACAGTCGAAATAATATTTGCGATAATCCTGTTTTTATCAATACTAATACCGGATGCCGCGGCAAAATTCGGATTAACGCCGCCGGCTATTATCGCGATACCTGTTTTTGTTCTAAAGAAGAGCCACATCATGATGCAAAAGGCGAAAAACACTGCCAAAAGTCCCGTGGGTACTTTAATTCCGAACCTTTCAAATGCAAGAAGATCGTTGATTATTCCGTCCGCACCAACCGCATCAAGCTGAATAGTTTCTCTAAGCCCTGAACCAATAAGCCAGCCCATCTTTTTATTTGTGAACGGAACCATGAGCCATACAAGGGACATCAGCGATACCGCTGAAAATCCGGTGTACGTGGCGATAGTCATTTCCGCTCCTTTAACGGCATTAAGCAGTTTACCGTAAAGGTATCCTGTTATTACGGATATTAATATGGCGGATATGCTGGAAAAAGCTAATAAACCAAATCCTGTTAATCCAAATTCTATACCGCAGACGACAGCAAGCAGGCCGCATACAATACCTATAGGCAGCGCAAAATTGGGACCGGTTCCGGATTTAATAGACGGTACCATTGCCAGCACAAGCAGCCCGTTCATGCCGAAACGTCTTAGTGTATCGCTTATTAAAACAGGTAAAGACAGTTTTAACAATAATGCTGCAATCAAAACTACTATATAAAAAGCGGCAATAATAACCGTAGGCAAACCTATTTCCTGAATAAAGGATTCACGTTTGTCTTTCTTAACGGTTAACTCAGCCATTAATATCACCCCCGTATTGTGAATTAACTTTACTGCCCGACATCATCAACCCAAAATCAGCGTCGGGTGCGTCAGGGGAGAGTATGCCTTCGAGCTTGCCGTCACAGACAATTGCAATACGGTCGCATATACTTCTAAGCTCTGCCAGCTCAGACGAAGTCATAATAATTGTCATTCCCTGCTCTTCATTGAGCTTTCGCAGCAAGTCCAGTACAATTTTTTTTGCACCGACATCAATTCCTCTGGTTGGTTCACTTACGAGCAATAATTTAGGGTTTTGAGTAAGGGCACGGGCAAGACATACCTTCTGCTGATTACCGCCTGAAAGGCTTCCGACATTCTGGGTGTATGATATACAACGAATATCAAGATCCTTAATCATTTTTTTTGTGTGGCTTCGTATTTTTCGAGTGTGTTTTAATTTAAACGGGCCAAGCTTTATAAGAAAATCATTGTGAATCTGCATACTTGTAAAAACCGTGTTAAGTTCAATAGAGCAGTCAAGCAGTAAACCGACTCCCTTTCTGTCTTCACTTACAAAGGCTATTCCGGCTTTTATTGTTTTTTTTGGATTATTCAATTCAAGAGGTTCGCCCTCAAACTCAACATTACCCTTTGCAGGGTATATCCCCATTATTCCGTTTGCGATTCCCAGCTTGCCCTGACCTGCAAGGCCGCCGATACCAACTATTTCGCCTTTTTTTACATCAAGGTTGAAACCTTTAACCTCCTCACCCGGCATTTTGACTACCAAATCCCGTATTTTTAACACTATATCATCGGAAATACTTTTGGAGCGGTTTTTTCGCTCAAGTGAAAGCTTGCGTCCCACCATAAGCTGTGCAATTTCATGGGTGTTTGTGTCCTTTGTATCTTTTGTGACAACATGTTCCCCATCCCTTAAAATGGTTATCCTGTCTGATATTTGCATAACCTCTCCAAGCCGGTGGCTGATAAATATTATACCTATACCTTGAGCCGCAAGACGTTTTATAGCAGCCAGCAAATGCTGGGTTTCGCTTTCGGTTAAAACCGCCGTTGGTTCGTCAAACACAAGAATTTTTATTCCTGTTTTGTCAATCTCACGGGCTATTTCAATAAACTGCATATGCCCAACTGGCAAACCCGCAACGAGGGTATACTCTTCAATGCCCATATCCAGCTTGTCCAATGCGGCCCGCGCATCAGCATTCATTTTTTTGTAATCAAGATATTCATATTTCCTGCCGAATACTTTGCTGAAAATATTGGGATTTGTTATTTCACGGTTTATTTTTATATTTTCGGTGATGGTAAAACCGGGAATAAGCATGAATTCCTGATGTACCATGCCTATACCGTGCGCCATCGCGGCGTGGGGAGTATTGATTTGAACCTCTTTACCGTCAATTTCAATACTGCCCTGATAACCGCCTGTTGTGTGTATAACAGGCATACCAAACAAAATGTTCATTAATGTGGATTTACCGGCGCCGTTTTCTCCTACTAATGCGTGTATTTCACCTTTTTTGATTTCCAGATTGATATTATTCAGCACTTTGTTACCGAAAAAATCCTTTGAAATATTTTTTAAACATAGAAGCTTTTCATGAACGGCATTATCGAAAGAACTGCCTGAAATACTATTTACACTTTGAAAGTCTGCACTCAAGGTATTACCTCCTCATATACTTTCACAGAAAGTATTTTTGGTTTTTTGAGATCTGCAATTCAGCTATTACCGTGAGTTATTGCCGATAAATTATTATTTTAATATTTATTTAAAGAGGATGTATCAAAAAACATATTAGATTTGATACACCCTCCGCAATACTAATGCAAGCTATGCATCAAACATCGATTACAGCTTGTTCAATTAGTCGGATAAATCGCCGTATGTCAGGAAATCCATTAAGTACATGTAGTAATTGTCATATGTAACTCCGCCTTCGGTGTATGTTGACAGAGAAATAGGCAATTGTGCGTAATCAGACATGCATTGTTCCAGAACTTTCTGATCAACTTTGCCGTTTGTCTCGCCGTTTATCCACTTTATCGCGTATCTTGTACTTGCGATTGTGTTCATGATTGAAGCAGGTACGGGCCATGTTGAGAAGCGTCCGCCTAAACCGGCATCCTCTATTATTTTTGTGGTCTGATCGATTACGTTTTGCATACCGCCAACAAGGTCCTCAGGAACTTCCACGCCGAGCGCCGCCGGGAAACCATGATATGGCGAAGGACAGCAGGGCTGCGGATATATTGCTCCTTCTTCATATGCAGCCTTGATCAGGGGAATCTGCATTGCACAGTTTGTTGAGAAGAATGCCGTATCTTTGCCGTATTTTTCTACCATTTTCGGCACATCTTCAAGAATAAACTGTTGAGCGCCCGAAAGACCGGCGTCACCGGTTGGGTCGGGAGCCGTAGCGTCAACGAATTCTATACCAATTTCTTCACAGGTTTGCTTCATGAGATCCCGCCTTGCAGCAAGCAGAACTATGGACATATGACGCGGGAAGGAATAATGTACGAATACCTTTGCTCCCTGTTTAGCAGCCTGTTTTGGTATTGAGACACCCATTTTCAGCTCATCAGGATTTAAAATAATGTCAGCACGGGCTGCAACATCGGGAGGATTCTCCTGGGGAGTAGCGTAGACGATCAGGACATCATCCTTGTTACGTGTTTCAAGGAACTTGTCGACTGCGGCATTTGTGCCGGGAACAGCCTGGTTAATAATAAGCGCCTTAACATCCGGATCGGCTGCAATCTTGCTTACGACGCTAATCATTTGTTCCTGTTCGGTCATAAAGTTATCAGGCCAAAGCGCATGAACAATTTTGTCCTTGCCATATTCCTCAACCATAGCCTGAGCCGAACGATACTCTTCTTCGTTCTGAGATACGGTATTGGTGATAATAGCAATCTTTCCCTTGAAAGCACCTTGTGTTGATGCAGGTGTTTGGGTACACGCTGCTAAGCCCAAAGCCATTACGAGCACTAACAGGATACTCAGAAATTTTCTCATGTCTATTTCCTCCTTAATTTAAATAAAAAATAAACTGTTGTTTGAAGCATCTGCAAAAAGTTAGCTTATGAAGCCTTGTATGCACCATTTTGGATACAAACAATAGCACAAAGAGAACTATTTGCTTCAGTTCAAACTTTTTCACACAATCAGATAAAAAGGGTATTTTTTCTTTCAAAGCTGTCAAAAGCTTTAAACTCAATTCAATATAAGAAAATTTACCAATATTACAATAAATTGAGTTATTGTAGTGAAATCTTAATTTCTCTTATAAAAATATTATACTCTATAAGTGAAATGAGTCAATAAAATTGCTGAAATCAAATTTCATTTAATATTGCCTTAAGCTGTGATATACTTAGAAGGACTGCAGTTGTAGTTTAAAGGCTTTATTTAAGTTATTTGCCGATAAGACCGATAAATTTACTATAACGGGGCTGAAGGATGAATGTACGGTAAATAGTTGATTATATACGAATGAAAAAAGGGAGCTGATTGAATTGACCGGCAAAAATAAAGTTCAGGTACGAATAGCGGGAAATGAATACATCCTGCGAGGAAATGAGTCAGCTGAATATATGCAAAAAGTTGCATTGTATGTCGATAAAAAAACTGTTGAAATTATGAAGGCCAATCATACGCTGAGCACATCAATGGCTTCGGTTCTTACAGCTGTGAATATTGCAGATGAGTTCTTCAAGGTATTGGATTCTAACGAAATGCTTAAAAAGGAAATTGAACAGGCGAATGAAAAGATCAGAGAGCTAAAGGAAGAGAAAGCGCAGTTAACACACCAGCTTCAGATGATAAACGAGGAAAACAGAAACCTCGTTATTGAATTGACGAAGCGTGAAGCGGAACTAACCGAGGTAAGGAACGCATATAACAGAGCAATAGGTGAAAACCCTCAAAAATCAAGGTTTCATAACATAAAATGAAAAAGGGTATATTTGCTGATGTAAGCCGTATTCTTAAAGTTTTCTTCGTTTTATTCATTTATATTATCAGCCGTAAACAGGCAAATTTAATAGGAGGAATTTAGCATGGAGGATCTCGTTGTAACATGGGGTGATTTGATAAAAATTGTTCTCGTACTTTTAGGTGCGGGTGTTTTGTTTTATCTGCTGCTTGCCGCTGCCAACCTGGTGGGAATATTGAAAAACATTAAAAAGATACTGGATAAAAACGGTTCGCACATAAGCGGCACGCTTGAAAAACTGCCCGAAATAGCGGAGAATGTTGAGAAAGTTTCCGAAATTGTAAAAGATGAGATGGAATCCATACAAAAAGTTATGGGAAATATAAGTAAAATTTCTGACTCGGCCAAGGACGCCGCTGAAATGATAAAAAAAGATATTGTCGTGAAGGCAAAAACTATTCTTGACATAATAGACTGGATAAGGAACCTGTTTCAGGAAAAAGGCGGCAGGAAGAAAGAGATTGTATACAAATACAGGTATAGGCCTGCCGAAGAAACCGTAGAGGAAGAAGTGTCGGAACCGGATCAGGATGAAAAAACCGGAACGGGCGATGAGAAGACAAAACATGAAAAGGATGACGGCACGCCTGAAAATGATGATAAAACAAACGCAGAATGCGAATAAAAGGAATAAATCGGCAGCGGACAGAATGACGATTGCAAGACAGAGGTGCATATGAAAGAGGTTGAGGTCGCTGTAGAAATTTGCCGGGAAGGCGTAACATTACCGAAATACGCAAATATGTGGGATGCCGGAATGGATGTTTGCGCGGCTGAGGATGTTATAATCAGGCCGGGCGAAACAGTAATTGTGCCCACCGGTTTAAAATTTGCGATACCCGAAGGATATGAAATTCAGGTGCGCCCCCGCAGCGGGATTTCATTAAGAACGCCGCTCCGCATATCAAATTCTCCCGGTACGATTGACAGCGGGTACAGGGATGAATTGGGCATTATTGTTACAAACACATCCGAACTGAATACCGCAGAAGACAATGACAT
>DATCLI010000308.1:0-4731 GCA_036563955.1 Clostridia bacterium
GTACAATATATAGTGACAAGCTTTAATGCGTACCAGAAATATATTGTACGGCGGAACTCAAAGCATATAACATCGCAAATGCCATGTATATATTATTAACTGAAACAGCATATAAAGAAAAGGGGATTATCATTATGAGAATATTGGTCGATGCAATGGGAGGCGACAACGCTCCGGACGAAATTGTTAAGGGCTGTGTGGAAGCCATTAACCTAAAACAGGGCTTTGAAATCGAATTGCTTGGAGATCGGAAAAAGATAGAAAAATGCTTTAGCGATAAGCAATTTGATCGCAGCAGGATAATAATAACCGAGACCTGCGATGATGTAACAAATTACGATAAGCCTTCGGACGCGATAAGAAAAAAGAAAAACTCCTCCCTTGTAGTAGGGATGAAAAAAATTAAGGATAATGCTGCCCATGCTTTTATTTCTGCCGGAAATACCGGAGCTATTCTGGCTGCGTCACTGTTGATTGCCGGAAGGATAAAGGGTATTGTCAGGCCGGCGCTGGCTCCGATAGTACCATCAATTAACGGTCCTGTAATGATAATAGACGCAGGAATGAATACCCGCATAAAGCCGATAAGTTATTTGCAGTTTGCCGTTATGGGTACTGAATATATGAAGGTAAGATATGGTATGGAAAATCCGCGCGTGGGTCTTATAAATGTAGGTACGGAAGAGAACAAAGGCAATGAGGTTCACAGGCAGGCATATGAAATACTGAAAAACTCACAGGTAAATTTTATTGGAAATATTGAAGGAAAGGATGTGCCCGAAGGCAATGTCGACATTGTGGTTTGCGACGGATTCGTCGGCAATGCCATGCTTAAAGTTATGGAGGGCACGGGAAAGTACTTTTTTAACCATTTGGGGAATATATATTCGCGCAGTATTTTTGGCAAAATAAGCTATCTTTTTGTAAAGCATGAGCTGAAAAAAATTAAAAAACAGGTAGACCCTGAAGAAATTGGCGGTACTCCTATACTTGGCGTAAATGGAATCGTTTTTAAATGCCATGGAAATTCAAGGGCAAAAGCTATTAAAAACACAATCCTTAACGCGTACAGTATAAAATACCAGAGTATAATAGACCAGGTAAAAAACTCTTTTGTTCATATGAAGACCAAAGTTCAAACATAATGCGATTTGCAATAGAGGAACCTGCTGAGGTAATCCGCAGTAAAAAATTTTTATGGGGTGATGCTTTGAAGGATAAGCTTACCGAGTTTTTTTACAAGTTGAACCGCAAGGATTTTCTTGATGATCAGTACAAGGATTACTCCGATTTAGATAATCCCCTTCCTATAGGCTACGGACAAACTATTTCTCAGCCGACTCTTGTTCTGCAAATGACAAAAGAGCTTGAACCGGAGAAAACCCATAAGGTTCTTGAAATTGGCACGGGTTCCGGCTATCAGACCGCATTCCTTGCCGAATTTTCAGGTGAAGTATATACGGTTGAGCGTATTACAGAGCTTTCTAATAAAGCAAAATCGCGTATTGATAGGCTTGGCTATAAAAATGTTCATTTTAAAATTGGAGACGGAAGCTACGGATGGAAAGAATATGCGCCATTCGACAGGATTATTGTAACAGCGGCAGCCGGAAGAATTCCTGACGCGCTCATAGACCAGCTTAAGACCGGAGGAAAAATGATATTACCAGTCGGCGAATCCAATTTGCAGGAACTTGTCAGGATAACGAAAAAAGACGACGGCAAAATTGAAAAAGAATACCTTACATTGGTTCGCTTTGTTGAGCTTGTCGGCGACTATGGGTGGGGTAAAAACTTACGCTAGACTGGTGGAATGCGTTATATGCAGTATTTTGAGTATGGGGAAAGAGAAATAGAGTATTTAAGCAGTAAAGACAGCATACTTGGAAAAGCGATTGATAGAATTGGAATTATTAAAAGACAAGTTTCCCCCGAACCTTTTAAAGTCCTCATAAATTCCGTCATTGGACAGCAAATCTCGGGCAAGGCTGCCGACACTATCTGGAACAAGCTTATTGCGGCGGTTGGAGAAATAACGCCCGAAAATATTGGGTCAGCCGGATTTGAATGCTTACAGGCTTGCGGAATGTCCTTTAGAAAATCAGAATATATAAAAGGCATTGCGGAAGCGGCATTGTCAGGCGAGGTTGATTTCAGCAGTCTTGATAATATGTCTGATTCCGATATAATAAATAAACTGACGAAGCTTCGTGGTGTCGGTGTCTGGACTGTTGAAATGCTGCTCATTTTTTCTCTCCGCAGGCCTGATGTCGTAAGCTATAACGATTTCGGAATACGAAAAGGGATAATGAAATTATATCAGATAAACGAATTAAACAGGGATCAATTCGAAATACTAAGAAAACGATATTCGCCATATGGAACGACAGCTTCACTGTATCTTTGGGAAATAGCGGCGGGAGGATAATGAGCTCGCTGCTGCAATCTTTAATATTTACTGATAAATTTGGATTCCTGGTAAAACCGGTTAAGTTTCTTTAAGTTTACAATCCACAGGAAGGCGACAAACGGAATAAATAGAACCAATAAATATGGAATACCGGACAGCAGTATGAAATTAAAAATACCATGAAACAATATCGGAATAATCAAAGAACGTGAAAGATACTGGGAAAAGAGCCGGCTGTCGTTGCAAAACTTTGCAAGCGAAAGGTAGTATCCCATTGTAACAGCGAACAGCATATGCGCGGGCACGCTGAGAATTCCGCGGTAAAGTCCTATATACGGATCGGCGTCATAACCCGAAACCACATACATTATATTCTCAATCGTTGCAAAACCCAAAGCGGAATAAGCACAGTAAATGATACCATCAAGTTTTTCATTGAAGGCATCGTGGTTATACGCAATTCTCATTACTACAAGCCGCTTGAAAAATTCTTCCGTAAAGCCTGCAACAATAAAAGCAGTCCACGCAATCGATAAATAGCCGGTAAAAATATTGATACCGCTTAACAGCCGTTCGGTAAAAATTGTTGGGATCGCAGCCAGCATACCATAGATAAACAGTTTTATCAGCAACCTGACAGGTTCGCGGTCGTACCTGTCGGTAAGATATAAACCGAAAGAAAGCGCAATTCCCGGTATTACGGCAATAATTACAAGCCTTAAAACATCCATTTTACAGATCGTCCTTTTCTTGCAGCATATGCTGTGATAAAATAAATCGTAAAAATATTTCAAGTTCCTATGCAGCTTATAAGGCTTTGTTTCATTTTATACTATAACAGAAGCAAACCCGAAATAACAACGTTTATTATTTGCAATAATTAAATAAAGATTCCGGGCAGGGAGATTAATAATTAACATTATTGGAAACTGAAATTATTTCTGAAAGGGCTTAAAATGGGATTTACAAAAGATACATGCAGAATCAGGTCGTTTAAACCGATAGCAGATGAAAACAGCAGAGTATTGATACTTGGAAGCATGCCGGGCAACGAATCGCTCCGTCTTCGTCAGTATTACGCTTATCCGCAGAATCTATTCTGGCGTTTGATTTATAACATATTCGGCTGCGAACCGAAGGATGAATACTCTGAGCGAATCTCGTTCCTAAAGGAAAAAGGAATCGCGCTTTGGGATGTCTACAAAAGCTGCACGAGAAACGGAAGCCTTGACAATAATATCAGGGATGAGGAATTGAATGATGTGGTTGGTCTTTTGGAATCACATCCCGATATAAAGGTCGTTTTCTGCAACGGCGGGGAAGCCGAAAAACAATTCCGTACAAGGATTTTGAATAACGTAAACAGGCCAATACCATATAAAAGGCTTTATTCAACGAGTCCGGCCAACGCTTCGGTACCATTTCAAAAAAAGTACGAGAACTGGCTTCAGATACGCAGTGCGATTGAAAATCGTATTTTATACGAATATACATTTGATTCCCGTATAGGAACAATGAAGGTTTATTCGGACGGCAGCGGAGTTGCAAGGGTCGTGCTTCCGGGAGGCAGTGATATACCGGGTAATTCATATGCGGTTTTTTCAGCAGACGAGCTATCGGAAAAAGCAGGAAAACAAATTATTGAATATCTCAACGGAATCCGAAAGAGTTTCAGTGTTCCTGTCAATATTGAAGGTACCGGGTTTGAAAAAAAGATATATGCGCTTTTAAAGGAAGTACCGTATGGGGCGACGGTAACTTACGGCAAGCTTGCCGAAATGGCGGGAAGGAATAGCGCCGCAAGGGCGGTCGGTCAGGCTGTGAGGAAAAATCCTGTTCCCATACTTATCCCCTGCCACAGGGTAATTGCCTCAAGCGGCGGAACGATCGGATTCATGGGTATCCGCGGGAACCCTCTACAGAGCGAGCTTTTACAGTTAGAACATGAAAACGGTTGAGCGGGAAGTGGGAAAAAATGATTTATCTCTATGACGGAAGCTTTGAAGGGCTTTTAACCTGTATATTTGAAGCATATGCTGCAAAAAAACCAGATATATCGATTGTTCCCCAAAAAGCTTATACTCCGTCTTTTTTGGAAGAGGAGCGCTTAATAGAAACGGATATGGAAAAGTTCAGGCGGGTGTATGAATCGGTTTCGAAAAAAATTTCGCCGAGGGCACAGAAGATTATCTATAAAGTCTGGCTCAGCGAAGATGAAAATGCGTCCAATCTGATTTATAAATTTTTGCGGATTGGCTATAAAATCGGTGATAAAGTGGTGAATTATATCCAGGAACCGTCGGTTAACAGAGTAATAGAAC